>NZ_RIBZ01000849.1:0-21350 GCF_003721215.1 Streptomyces botrytidirepellens | reverse complement strand
CGGACCCGGATCCGGGCCTGAACGACAGCGGGCGTCCGGCCATGGCCGGACGCCCGCTCTCACCAGGGAAAACCCGCTCAGTCGCGGGCCTCCGCCAGCAGCTTCTGGATCCGCGAGACGCCCTCGACGAGGTCCTCGTCGCCCAGCGCGTAGGACAGCCGCAGGTAGCCCGGTGTGCCGAACGCCTCACCCGGCACCACGGCGACCTCGGCCTCCTCCAGGATCAGCGCGGCCAGCTCGACGCTGGTCTGCGGACGCTTGCCGCGGATCTCCTTGCCGAGCAGCCCCTTGGCCGACGGGTAGGCGTAGAACGCGCCCTCCGGCTCCGGGCACTCGATGCCGTCGATCTCGTTGAGCATGCGCACGATGGTGCGGCGGCGGCGGTCGAACGCCTCGCGCATCGTGGCGACGGCGTCGAGGTCGCCGGTGACGGCGGCCAGGGCGGCGGCCTGCGCGACGTTGCTCACATTGGACGTGGCGTGCGACTGGAGGTTGGTCGCGGCCTTGATCACGTCCTTGGGGCCGAGGATCCAGCCGACCCGCCAGCCGGTCATCGCGTACGTCTTCGCGACGCCGTTGACCACGATGCACTTGTCGCGCAGCTCGGGCACCACCACCGGCAGCGAGTGGAACTGCGCGTCGCCGTAGACCAGGTGCTCGTAGATCTCGTCGGTGAGCACCCACAGCCCGTGCTCGGCGGCCCAGCGGCCGATCTCCTCGATCTGCTCGCGGCTGTAGACCGCGCCCGTCGGGTTGGACGGCGAGACGAAGACCAGCACCTTGGTGTGCTCGGTGCGGGCGGCCTCCAGCTGCTCGACGGAGACGCGGTAGCCGGTCGTCTCGTCCGCGACGACGTCCACCGGGACACCGCCGGCCAGCCGGATCGACTCCGGGTAGGTGGTCCAGTACGGCGCGGGGACGATGACCTCGTCGCCCGGGTCGAGGATCGCGGCGAACGCCTCATAGATCGCCTGCTTGCCCCCGTTGGTCACCAGGATCTGGGCCGCCTCGACCTCGTAGCCGCTGTCGCGCAGCGTCTTCGCGGCGATGGCGGCCTTGAGCTCGGGAAGCCCGCCGGCCGGGGTGTAGCGGTGGAACTTGGGGTTGCGGCAAGCCTCCACCGCCGCCTCGACGACGTAGTCGGGCGTCGGGAAGTCCGGCTCGCCCGCGCCGAAGCCGATCACCGGGCGGCCGGCCGCCTTGAGGGCCTTGGCCTTGGCGTCGACGGCGAGGGTCGCGGACTCGGAGATGGAACCGATCCGGGCCGACACCCGTCGGTCGGTCGGGGACTGTACGGGGGGAGTAGCAGCGGTCATAGAGGCATCGTCGCAGACGGGCGAAAAGGGCGGTACACGGGTTTAACGAGACTCACACAAGTCTCCTGCCGAAACCCGAGCGGAGGGCACGGGCGCTTCTCGTTCGACGGCTGGCCGTCAAGCACGTACACTCAACCGTCGTTGGCCGCTCAACAGACGTATCCGACCCGCACACTCCGTGCAGCGGGATGGATGCGGTAGGTTGGGGGTTGCCGCAAAGGGTCGTAGCTCAATTGGTAGAGCACTGGTCTCCAAAACCAGCGGTTGGGGGTTCAAGTCCCTCCGGCCCTGCTACACGCACTTGATCGTCAGGGTGCGTGCATGCGTACGCAAGGACAAGCACCGCTGTGCGGCCGGGCCGGACGCGGCACGGCCACGACCCGGATTCAGGTGAGGACGAGTGACGGAAGCCCTTGGCTCCACCGCGACGCCTGAGAGCGGTCGTCCCGACGAGGACGAGGTGGCGACCAAGAAGGGCCGCCGTGGTGGCAAGCGCGCGAAGAAGGGGCCCTTCGGTCGGCTCGCGCTGTTCTACCGCCAGATCATCGCCGAACTGCGCAAGGTCGTGTGGCCCACGCGCAGCCAGCTGTCGACGTACACCAGTGTGGTGATCGTCTTCGTGCTGATCATGATCGGCATCGTGACCGTGATTGACTATGGGTTCAACAACGCCATCAAGTACGTCTTTGGCTGAGACCCCGCGGAGGGCGGCCGCGTCCCGGCAGGGCCCTTTCGCACGTTCCACCCCTTGAAGCCAGGAAGAAGCAGCCACCGTGTCTGACCCGAACCTGAACGACGCCGCCGAGCCCGTCGAGTCCCGTGAGGACGAGCTCGACATCGTCGAGGCGGCGGACTCCGACCAGGCTGACGCCGCCGACGTCGCCGCGGGTGAGCCCGCCGAGACGGCCGCGCTGCACGTCGAGGACGAGGCCGAGGCCGCCGTCGAGGTCGCCGAGGACGAGGCGGCGGAGGTCGCCGAGGTCGAGGTCGACCCGATCGAGGCCCTCCGCGAGGAGCTGCGCGGGCTGCCCGGCGAGTGGTACGTGATCCACACCTACGCGGGCTACGAGAAGCGCGTGAAGGCCAACCTGGAGCAGCGTGCCGTCTCGCTGAACGTCGAGGACTTCATCTACCAGGCCGAGGTCCCCGAAGAAGAGATCGTCCAGATCAAGAACGGCGAGCGGAAGAACGTCCGTCAGAACAAGCTCCCCGGCTATGTGCTGGTGCGCATGGACCTGACGAACGAGTCCTGGGGCGTCGTGCGGAACACCCCGGGCGTCACCGGCTTCGTGGGCAACGCCTACGACCCGTACCCGCTGACCCTGGACGAGATCGTCAAGATGCTCGCCCCGGAGGCCGAGGAGAAGGCCGCCAAGGCCACCGCCGAGGAAGGCGGCGCCCCGGCGCCCAGCCGCAAGGTCGAGGTCCAGGTGCTGGACTTCGAGGTCGGCGACTCGGTCACGGTCACCGACGGCCCGTTCGCCACGCTCCAGGCCACGATCAACGAGATCAACGCCGACTCGAAGAAGGTCAAGGGCCTGGTCGAGATCTTCGGCCGGGAGACCCCGGTCGAGCTGAGCTTCGACCAGATCCAGAAGAACTGACGCCTCTTCCGCACCCTTCCGACAGGTCAGATCGGGCCCTTCCGGGGCCGGTCTGACCTGCTCGGTTTCAGGCCGCACACCTATACCCGTTATCGTTGTGCGGTATGCCTCCATCCGGATGACCCGGAGTGGGGGCGGACCACCTCTCACTAGGACCCGGAGAGAGCATGCCTCCCAAGAAGAAGAAGGTCACGGGGCTGATCAAGCTCCAGATCCAGGCCGGTGCCGCCAACCCGGCCCCGCCGGTCGGCCCCGCGCTGGGTCAGCACGGCGTCAACATCATGGAGTTCTGCAAGGCCTACAACGCCGCGACCGAGTCGCAGCGTGGCATGGTCGTGCCGGTGGAGATCACGGTCTACGAGGACCGTTCCTTCACCTTCATCACCAAGACGCCGCCGGCCGCGAAGCTCATCCTCAAGGCCGCGGGCGTGGAGAAGGGCTCCGGCGAGCCGCACAAGACCAAGGTCGCCAAGATCACCCGCGACCAGGTCCGCGACATCGCCACCACCAAGATGCCCGACCTGAACGCCAACGACCTGGACGCCGCCGAGAAGATCATCGCCGGCACCGCCCGTTCCATGGGCATCACGGTCGAGGGCTGACAGCCACCCCGTAGCACCACCGTGGCAGGACCAATGCGCGGTCCGGACCACGACTCCGAACACAGACATCAGGAGCAGTAGTGAGCAAGCGCAGCAAGGCCCTCCGCGCTGCGGACGCCAAGATCGACCGGGAGCGCGCGTACGCCCCGCTCGAGGCCGTCCGTCTCGCCAAGGACACCTCCCCGAGCAAGTTCGACGCGACCGTCGAGGTCGCCATGCGCCTGGGCGTCGACCCGCGCAAGGCCGACCAGATGGTCCGCGGCACCGTGAACCTGCCGCACGGCACCGGTAAGACCGCCCGGGTCCTGGTCTTCGCGACCGGTGACCGTGCTGCGGCCGCGGAGGCCGCCGGCGCCGACATCGTCGGCTCCGACGAGCTCATCGACGAGGTGTCCAAGGGCCGCCTGGACTTCGACGCCGTCGTCGCCACCCCGGACCTCATGGGCAAGGTCGGCCGCCTCGGCCGGGTGCTCGGTCCGCGTGGTCTGATGCCGAACCCGAAGACCGGCACCGTCACCCCGGACGTGGCCAAGGCCGTCACGGACATCAAGGGCGGCAAGATCGAGTTCCGCGTCGACAAGCACGCCAACCTGCACTTCATCATCGGCAAGGTGTCGTTCGACGAGGCGCAGCTGGTGGAGAACTACGCCGCGGCGCTCGAGGAGATCAACCGTCTCAAGCCGTCCGCCGCGAAGGGCCGCTACATCAAGAAGGCGAGCCTGAGCACGACGATGGGCCCCGGCATCCCGCTGGACGCCAACCGCACGCGCAACCTGCTGGTCGAGGAAGAGGCCGTCTGAGCCCTTCCCTGACCGGAACCGCCGGGCCCCCGCATCTCGTGAAGAGGTGCGGGGGCCCGGCGCGTTGCTGTCGGCGGTCCCCTATAAGGTTCGACGGACAGTCGTAAAAGAAAAATAAGGGGGAACCGTGCGCGGTACTCATGTGGGCGTGCGATGCGTGATCGCGGCCTGTGGCGTTGTTCTGATGGCCGGGCTCACCGCGTGCGGGGGCGACAAGTCCGATGAGGGCAAGGCGAGCGACAAGACCGGCGACAACGGCGGCCAGTCGGTCGGCAGCCCGCTGGCGGCCCTGAAGCTCGCCTCGCAGCGCACGGACCAGCAGAACTCGGCCAAGGTCGAGGGCACCACCCAGAACGGCACGCAGACCGCCGAGATGTCCGGCGCCATGGACTGGGCGGACGGCATGAACGCCACCATGACCATCACCCAGAAGGGCGGGGCCATAGCCTCCAGCCCGATCGCGGGCAAGCCCCTCCAGGCGCGGTACACGCCCGACGCGATGTTCATGAACATGGGCGACGAGTTCGCCCAGCAGGCGGGCGGCGGCAAGCACTGGATCAAGTACGACTACGACGTGCTGGCCGAGAAGGCGGGCGCCTCCGGTGCCTTCCTCAAGGACCAGATGCAGAACAACAACCCGTCGCGCTCGGTGCAGCTGCTGATGGCCTCGGGCAAGGTCAAGAAGGTCGGCTCGGAGAGCGTGAAGGGTGCCGAGACCACCCACTACACGGGCACGGTCGAGGTCTCCGAGCTGGCCAAGATGCAGTCCACCGACCTGAGCCAGTCGGACCTGGACGCCCTCCAGAAGCAGATGGAGCAGTCCGGCATGAAGACCGAGACCATCGATCTGTGGATCGACAACAAGAACCTGCTGGTCAAGAAGCGCGAGCAGGCCAAGAGCAACAACGGCGGGTACGACTCGACGGTCTTCTACTCGGACTACGGCACCAAGGTCACCGTCGAGGAGCCGTCGTCCTCGGACACCATCAGCTTCGAGGAGATGGCGGGCGGCGCCGGAGCGCCGAAGCCCAGCAGCTGATGTGCTGCCCGTAGCTGATTTGCCCGGCCGCGGCCCGTTCGCGTAATCTGCTTCAGAAGCCAAAGACCGCTGGTTGTCGCTGTGCCCCCGCAAGGGGATACGGCGGCTGAAGGATCCGCTAGCTGCGGACGGCCCGCGTAGGTGACTGTGGTGAGAACTCCCGAACGGGCCGTGTGTCCGTGCGGTCGAGTCACGCCCCGTGCGCCTGCGCCGGGGCGTTTTCGTGTTGTTCAGTCTCCTTCCTTCAGGCCGATGCGGTCCTCATCACCCGGAAGGAGGCCGAGGCTCATGGCGAGTCCCGACAAGGTCGACGCCGTCGACGAGATGCGGGAGAAGTTCAGCACCTCGAACGGCGCCGTTGTGACCGCGTACACCGGTCTCACCGTCGCACAGCTCAAGGAGCTGCGCCGTTCGCTCGGTGAGAACGCCCAGTACCGTGTGGTGAAGAACACGCTGACCAAGATCGCGGCCAACGAGGCCGGGATCAACCAGATCGACGACCTCTTCGTGGGTTCGTCGGCCGTCGCCTTCGTGACCGGTGACCCGGTCGAGGCGGCGAAGGGTCTCCGTGACTTCGCCAAGGACAACCCCGCTCTCGTCATCAAGGGCGGTGTCCTTGATGGCAAGGCGCTGTCCGCCGACGAGATCAAGAAGCTCGCGGACCTCGAGTCCCGCGAGGTGCTGCTCTCCAAGCTGGCGGGCGCCATGAAGGCCAAGCAGTCTCAGGCTGCCGCGCTCTTCCAGGCCCCGCTCTCGAAGTTCATCCGCACCGCGGAGGCGCTTCGGGCCAAGGTTGACGAGCAGGGCGGTGCCGGCGAGCCGGCTCCCGCCGAGGCCGAGGCCGCCGAGTAACTCGGCCCCGGTCGCAGCGGGCCCGGAAGAAGCCCGCCACCATTTTCATCCGGCACCTGCCGAACTAGTGGAAGGACCGCCATCATGGCGAAGCTCAGCCAGGACGACCTGCTCGCGCAGTTCGAGGAGATGACCCTCATCGAGCTCTCCGAGTTCGTGAAGGCCTTCGAGGAGAAGTTCGACGTCACCGCCGCCGCCCCGGCCGCCGTCGTCGCCGCCGGTGCCCCGGGTGCCCCGGCCGCCGCCGAGCAGGAGGAGGAGAAGGACGAGTTCGACGTCATCCTCACCGGCGCCGGCGACAAGAAGATCCAGGTCATTAAGGTCGTGCGTGAGCTGACCTCCCTGGGTCTGAAGGAGGCCAAGGACCTCGTCGACGGCACCCCGAAGCCGGTCCTCGAGAAGGTCAACAAGGAGGCCGCCGACAAGGCCGCCGAGTCCCTCAAGGGCGCCGGCGCCTCCGTCGAGGTCAAGTGATCTCACGGGTCGGATGACCCGCTGTGCCGTGAGGGCGATCACCCGTTGGGGTGGTCGCCCTTCGGTGTTCTTGTGACGGCTACGCTGACATTCCGGTTCCGGCAGGTATGGTGATCTTCGTTGCCCGTCGCCACGCCCTGTGACGATCTCGCCGGAGTGGGGGGCCTTGACGAACGGCACGCAGCGCGCAATTCTCGGGACGCGACGTCACACGATCCGTAAGTCCGAGGCATGGATCGCCGGCGAAGCGGGCAGTATCGATATGCGCTGGCGAAGCGCGGTCGTCGCCGACCAGGCGGGGTGAAGGACAACGAGGGGCGAGCCCCCTCACCGGAGGGAGAGATTGGCGCTGCCGGTCTCAGAAACTCGGCGCTGGACATCAGTGTGCCAAGTGGCTACACTGACCCTTTGCGCTGCCTGTTAGCTGCTCCCTGCCCGTCACCAGGGGCATACCCACCTTTGAGCACTGCCGATGAAAACACCCTGACCAGGGATTTCATCCATGGGTTCGCGGTGGGACCGGTACGCGCGTAGTGAGTCCGAGCCCTCGGAAGGACCCCCTCTTGGCCGCCTCGCGCAACGCCTCGACTGCCAATACGAACAATGGCGCCAGCACCGCCCCGCTGCGCATCTCCTTTGCGAAGATCAAGGAGCCTCTCGAGGTTCCGAACCTCCTTGCACTGCAGACCGAGAGCTTCGATTGGCTGCTCGGCAATGCCGCCTGGAAGGCTCGCGTCGAGGCTGCGCTGGACAGCGGTCAGGACGTCCCCACCAAGTCCGGTCTGGAAGAGATCTTCGAGGAGATCTCCCCGATCGAGGACTTCTCCGGGTCGATGTCCCTGACCTTCCGTGATCACCGCTTCGAGCCGCCGAAGAACTCGATCGACGAGTGCAAGGAGCGCGACTTCACGTACGCCGCGCCGCTCTTCGTCACCGCCGAGTTCACCAACAACGAGACCGGTGAGATCAAGTCCCAGACGGTCTTCATGGGCGACTTCCCGCTCATGACGCCGAAGGGCACCTTCTGCATCAACGGCACCGAGCGTGTCGTCGTCTCGCAGCTGGTCCGCTCGCCGGGTGTGTACTTCGACTCCTCCATCGACAAGACGTCCGACAAGGACATCTTCTCCGCCAAGATCATCCCGTCCCGGGGTGCCTGGCTGGAGATGGAGATCGACAAGCGCGACATGGTCGGCGTCCGCATCGACCGCAAGCGCAAGCAGTCCGTCACCGTCCTGCTCAAGGCGCTCGGCTGGACCACCGAGCAGATCCTCGAGGAGTTCGGCGAGTACGAGTCCATGCGCGCCACCCTGGAGAAGGACCACACCCAGGGCCAGGACGACGCGCTGCTCGACATCTACCGCAAGCTGCGCCCGGGCGAGCCGCCGACGCGTGAGGCCGCCCAGACGCTGCTGGAGAACCTGTACTTCAACCCGAAGCGCTACGACCTCGCCAAGGTCGGCCGGTACAAGGTCAACAAGAAGCTCGGCGCGGACGCCCCCCTCGACGCCGGCGTGCTGACCACCGACGATGTCATCGCGACCATCAAGTACCTGGTCAAGCTGCACGCGGGCGAGACCGAGACGGTCGGCGAGGCCGGCGACATGATCGTCGTCGAGACCGACGACATCGACCACTTCGGCAACCGCCGCCTGCGGAACGTCGGCGAGCTGATCCAGAACCAGGTCCGCACCGGTCTGGCCCGTATGGAGCGCGTCGTCCGCGAGCGGATGACCACCCAGGACGTCGAGGCGATCACGCCGCAGACCCTGATCAACATCCGGCCGGTCGTCGCCTCCATCAAGGAGTTCTTCGGCACCAGCCAGCTGTCGCAGTTCATGGACCAGACCAACCCGCTGTCGGGTCTGACCCACAAGCGCCGTCTGTCGGCGCTGGGCCCGGGTGGTCTGAGCCGTGAGCGGGCGGGCTTCGAGGTCCGTGACGTGCACCCCTCGCACTACGGCCGCATGTGCCCGATCGAGACGCCGGAAGGACCGAACATCGGTCTGATCGGCTCGCTCGCCTCGTACGGCCGGGTCAACGCGTTCGGCTTCGTCGAGACCCCGTACCGCAAGGTCCACGAGGGTGTCGTCACCGACAAGGTGGACTTCCTCACCGCCGATGAGGAAGACCGCTTCGTCATCGCCCAGGCGAACGCGCCGCTGGCCGAGGACAACACCTACGCCGAGAACCGCGTCCTGGTCCGCCGCCGTGGCGGTGAGGTCGACTACGTGCCCGGCTCCGAGGTCGACTACATGGACGTCTCGCCGCGCCAGATGGTGTCGGTCGCGACCGCCATGATCCCCTTCCTCGAGCACGACGACGCCAACCGCGCGCTCATGGGCTCGAACATGATGCGTCAGGCCGTGCCGCTGATCAAGGCGGAGTCCCCGCTGGTCGGCACCGGCATGGAGTACCGCTGCGCGGTCGACGCCGGCGACGTCATCAAGGCCGAGAAGGACGGTGTCGTCCAGGAGGTCTCCGCCGACTACGTGACGGTGGCCAACGACGACGGCACCTACACCACCTACCGGATCGCCAAGTTCTCCCGCTCCAACCAGGGCACCTCCTTCAACCAGAAGGTCGTCGTCGACGAGGGCGCCCGCGTCGTCACCGGCCAGGTCCTGGCCGACGGCCCGTCCACCGAGGACGGCGAGATGGCGCTCGGCAAGAACCTCCTCGTGGCGTTCATGCCGTGGGAGGGCCACAACTACGAAGACGCGATCATCCTCAGCCAGCGACTGGTGCAGGACGACGTCCTCTCCTCGATCCACATCGAGGAGCACGAGGTCGACGCCCGGGACACCAAGCTCGGCCCCGAGGAGATCACCCGGGACATCCCGAACGTCTCCGAGGAGGTCCTGGCCGACCTCGACGAGCGCGGCATCATCCGCATCGGCGCCGAGGTCATCGCCGGGGACATCCTGGTCGGCAAGGTCACCCCGAAGGGTGAGACCGAGCTGACCCCGGAGGAGCGCCTGCTGCGCGCGATCTTCGGTGAGAAGGCCCGTGAGGTCCGTGACACCTCGCTGAAGGTGCCGCACGGCGAGACCGGCAAGGTCATCGGCGTCCGCGTCTTCGACCGCGAGGAGGGCGACGAGCTGCCCCCGGGCGTGAACCAGCTGGTCCGCGTCTACGTCGCGCAGAAGCGCAAGATCACCGACGGTGACAAGCTCGCCGGCCGTCACGGCAACAAGGGCGTCATCTCGAAGATCCTGCCGGTCGAGGACATGCCGTTCCTGGAGGACGGCACCCCGGTCGACATCATCCTCAACCCGCTGGGTGTGCCGTCCCGAATGAACCCGGGACAGGTGCTGGAGATCCACCTCGGCTGGCTGGCCTCCCGCGGCTGGAAGGTCGAGGGCTCCGAGGAGTGGATGCAGCGGCTGAAGGCGATCGGCGCGGACGAGGTCCAGCCCGGCACCAACGTCGCGACCCCGGTCTTCGACGGCGCCCGCGAGGACGAGATCGCCGGTCTCTTCGAGTCGACGATCCCGAACCGCGACGGCGACCGCCTGGTCCAGCCCTCCGGCAAGGCCCGGCTCTTCGACGGCCGCTCCGGCGAGCCGTTCCCGGACCCGATCTCGGTCGGCTTCATGTACATCCTCAAGCTGCACCACCTGGTGGACGACAAGCTGCACGCCCGGTCCACCGGCCCGTACTCGATGATCACCCAGCAGCCGCTGGGCGGTAAGGCTCAGTTCGGTGGCCAGCGCTTCGGAGAGATGGAGGTGTGGGCGCTGGAGGCTTACGGCGCCGCGTACGCCCTCCAGGAGCTGCTGACCATCAAGTCCGACGACGTCACCGGCCGCGTGAAGGTCTACGAGGCCATCGTCAAGGGCGAGAACATTCCGGAGCCCGGCATCCCCGAGTCCTTCAAGGTGCTCATCAAGGAGATGCAGTCCCTGTGCCTCAACGTGGAGGTGCTGTCCAGCGACGGCATGTCCATCGAGATGCGCGACACCGACGAGGACGTCTTCCGCGCTGCGGAGGAGCTCGGCATCGACCTGTCGCGGCGCGAGCCGAGCAGCGTCGAAGAGGTCTGACGGGTCTGGCCGGGGTACTCGCCTCCGAGCGCCCCGGCCTCTCCCCGGACCCCCAGTCAGACCCGAAGACACGACCCTGAAAGAGGGATTGACGACAAGTGCTCGACGTCAACTTCTTCGACGAGCTGCGGATCGGCCTCGCCACTGCTGACGACATCCGTCAGTGGTCCCACGGCGAGGTCAAGAAGCCGGAGACCATCAACTACCGCACCCTGAAGCCCGAAAAGGACGGACTCTTCTGCGAGAAGATCTTCGGTCCGACCCGGGACTGGGAGTGCTACTGCGGCAAGTACAAGCGCGTCCGCTTCAAGGGCATCATCTGTGAGCGCTGTGGCGTCGAGGTCACCCGCGCCAAGGTGCGCCGTGAGCGGATGGGCCACATCGAGCTGGCCGCTCCCGTCACCCACATCTGGTACTTCAAGGGCGTGCCCAGCCGCCTGGGCTACCTGCTCGACCTCGCCCCGAAGGACCTCGAAAAGGTCATCTACTTCGCCGCCTACATGATCACGTGGGTGGACGAGGAGCGCCGCACGCGCGACCTGCCGTCGCTGGAGGCCCACGTCTCCGTCGAGCGCCAGCAGATCGAGCAGCGCCGCGACGCCGACCTGGAGGCCCGCGCCAAGAAGCTCGAGGCCGACCTCGCCGACCTCGAGGCCGAGGGCGCCAAGGCCGATGTGCGCCGCAAGGTGCGCGAGGGCGCCGAGCGCGAGATGAAGCAGCTGCGCGACCGCGCCCAGCGCGAGATCGACCGTCTCGACGAGGTGTGGAACCGCTTCAAGAGCCTCAAGGTCCAGGACCTGGAGGGCGACGAGCTGCTCTACCGCGAGCTGCGTGACCGCTTCGGCACGTACTTCATGGGCGGCATGGGCGCGGCCGCGCTCCAGAAGCGCCTGGAGTCCTTCGACCTCGACGAGGAGGCCGAGAAGCTCCGCGAGATCATCCGGACCGGCAAGGGCCAGAAGAAGACCCGTGCGCTCAAGCGCCTCAAGGTCGTCTCCGCCTTCCTCCAGACCCGCAACAGCCCCAACGGCATGGTGCTGGACTGCATCCCGGTGATCCCGCCGGACCTGCGTCCGATGGTGCAGCTGGACGGTGGCCGCTTCGCGACCTCCGACCTGAACGACCTGTACCGCCGTGTGATCAACCGGAACAACCGCCTCAAGCGTCTGCTCGACCTCGGTGCCCCCGAGATCATCGTGAACAACGAGAAGCGGATGCTCCAGGAGGCCGTCGACGCGCTGTTCGACAACGGCCGCCGCGGTCGCCCGGTCACCGGTCCCGGTAACCGTCCGCTGAAGTCCCTCAGCGACATGCTGAAGGGTAAGCAGGGCCGGTTCCGTCAGAACCTGCTCGGTAAGCGTGTCGACTACTCGGCGCGTTCCGTCATCGTCGTCGGCCCGCAGCTGAAGCTGCACCAGTGCGGTCTGCCCAAGGCCATGGCGCTGGAGCTCTTCAAGCCGTTCGTGATGAAGCGCCTGGTGGACCTCAACCACGCGCAGAACATCAAGTCGGCGAAGCGCATGGTCGAGCGCGGCCGCACGGTCGTGTACGACGTGCTCGAAGAGGTCATCGCCGAGCACCCGGTGCTGCTGAACCGTGCGCCGACCCTGCACCGCCTCGGCATCCAGGCCTTCGAGCCGCAGCTGGTCGAGGGCAAGGCCATTCAGATTCACCCGCTCGTCTGCACCGCGTTCAACGCGGACTTCGACGGTGACCAGATGGCCGTGCACCTGCCGCTGTCCGCGGAGGCGCAGGCCGAGGCCCGCATCCTGATGCTGTCCTCGAACAACATCCTCAAGCCGGCCGACGGCCGGCCGGTGACCATGCCGACCCAGGACATGGTGCTGGGTCTGTTCTTCCTCACCACCGACGAGGAGGAGCGCGAGGTCAAGGGCGAGGGCCGGTCGTTCGGTTCGGTCGCCGAGGCGATCATGGCGTTCGACGCCCGGGAGCTGTCGCTCCAGGCGAAGATCGACATCCGCTTCCCGATCGGCACCGTCCCGCCCCGCGGCTGGACCCCGCCGGCTCCGGAGGAGGGCGAGCCCGCCTGGCAGCAGGGCGACAGCTTCCGGCTGCGCACCACGCTGGGCCGCGCGCTCTTCAACGAGCTGCTGCCCGAGGACTACCCGTTCGTCGACTACTCGGTGGGCAAGAAGCAGCTCTCCGAGATCGTCAACGACCTCGCCGAGCGCTACCCCAAGGTCATCGTCGCGGCGACCCTGGACAACCTGAAGGCGGCCGGTTTCCACTGGGCCACCCGCTCCGGTGTCACCGTCGCCATCTCCGACGTGGTCGTGCCCGAGGCCAAGAAGGCCATCATCACGGGCTACGAGGCGCAGGACGAGAAGGTCCAGAAGCAGTACGAGCGCGGTCTGATCACCAAGGACGAGCGCACCCAGGAACTGATCGCGATCTGGACCAAGGCGACCAACGAGGTCGCCGAGGCGATGAACGCGAACTTCCCGAAGACCAACCCGATCTTCATGATGGTCGACTCGGGCGCGCGCGGAAACATGATGCAGATGCGTCAGATCGCCGGTATGCGTGGTCTGGTGTCCAACGCGAAGAACGAGACCATCCCGCGGCCCATTAAGGCGTCGTTCCGTGAGGGTCTCTCCGTGCTGGAGTACTTCATCTCCACCCACGGTGCCCGTAAGGGTCTCGCGGACACCGCCCTGCGTACCGCCGACTCGGGTTACCTGACCCGTCGTCTGGTGGACGTCTCGCAGGACGTGATCATTCGCGAGGAGGACTGCGGCACCGAGCGCGGTCTCAAGCTCGCGATCGCGACCACGGGCGCGGACGGCGTGCTGCGCAAGACGGAGGACGTCGAGACCAGCGTGTACGCGCGCTGCCTCGCCGAGGACATCGTCGTGGACGGGAAGGTCCTGGCCCCGGCCGGCACCGACCTGGGCGACGTGCTCATCGACGAGCTGGTCCGGCACGGTGTCGGGACGGTCAAGACCCGTTCGGTGCTCACCTGCGAGTCCGCCGTCGGCACCTGCGCCATGTGCTACGGCCGCTCGCTGGCGACCGGCAAGCTGGTGGACATCGGCGAGGCCGTCGGCATCATCGCCGCCCAGTCCATCGGTGAGCCCGGCACCCAGCTGACGATGCGTACCTTCCACACCGGTGGTGTGGCCGGTGACGACATCACCCAGGGTCTGCCGCGTGTCGTCGAACTCTTCGAGGCCCGTACGCCCAAGGGCGTCGCGCCGATCTCGGAGGCGGCCGGCCGCGTCCGGATCGAGGAGACCGAGAAGACCAAGAAGATCGTCGTCACCCCGGACGACGGCTCCGACGAGACCGCCTACGGCGTCTCCAAGCGGGCCCGTCTGCTGGTGGGCGAGGGCGACCACGTCGAGGTCGGCCAGGCGCTGACCGTGGGTGCCACCAACCCGCACGACGTGCTGCGCATCCTCGGCCAGCGCGCCGTCCAGGTGCACCTGGTCGGCGAGGTCCAGAAGGTCTACAACTCGCAGGGTGTGTCGATCCACGACAAGCACATCGAGATCATCATCCGGCAGATGCTGCGCCGGGTCACGATCATCGAGTCCGGCGACGCGGAGCTGCTGCCGGGCGAGCTCGTGGAGCGCTCGCGCTTCGAGGGTGAGAACCGTCGTGTGGTCCAGGAAGGCGGCCACCCGGCCTCCGGCCGTCCGCAGCTGATGGGTATCACCAAGGCCTCGCTGGCGACCGAGTCCTGGCTGTCGGCGGCGTCCTTCCAGGAGACGACCCGGGTGCTCACCGACGCGGCGATCAACGCCAAGTCGGACTCCCTGATCGGCCTCAAGGAGAACGTCATCATCGGTAAGCTCATCCCGGCCGGTACGGGCCTGTCCCGCTACCGCAACATCCGGGTCGAGCCGACCGAGGAGGCGAAGGCCGCGATGTACTCGGCCGTCGGCTACGACGACATCGACTACTCGCCCTTCGGCACCGGCTCCGGCCAGGCGGTCCCGCTGGAGGACTACGACTACGGTCCGTACAACCAGTAAGAGCACCCCCGGCTGGGGGTCCGGGGGTTATCCCCCGGGAATTTGCAGCACAGGGCGGTCACCCCATGGCGGGGTGGCCGCCCTGCGGCTATGCTCCGGGTTGGTGTGTCCAGCGCGTGTGCATTTGTTTTGACCGGAGCCGATGCGGTAGGTACGCTCTGACCTTGTGCCTGGGGTGTCCCTGGGCTCCCGTATGCGCTAAGAGCGCTGCCGGGGGGCCGAGGTGTCGACACCAACAATTCGCACTCTCCTGACATTCGCAGGGGGCTGCGGTGTGCGACACACCCGACCGCGTGGGTCGGAGAAACCCCAGGTTAGCTTTATCGAGATCGGCACACAGAAACCGGAGAAACGGTGCCTACGATCCAGCAGCTGGTCCGCAAGGGCCGCCAGGACAAGGTCGAGAAGAACAAGACTCCCGCACTGGCGGGGTCGCCGCAGCGTCGTGGCACGTGCACCCGCGTGTTCACCACGACGCCGAAGAAGCCGAACTCGGCGCTCCGCAAGGTCGCGCGTGTCCGGCTGAGCAGTGGGATCGAGGTCACCGCCTACGTCCCGGGTGAGGGGCACAACCTGCAGGAGCACTCCATCGTGCTCGTGCGCGGCGGTCGTGTGAAGGACCTGCCGGGTGTTCGTTACAAGATCATCCGCGGCTCCCTCGACACGCAGGGCGTCAAGAACCGCAAGCAGGCTCGCAGCCGCTACGGCGCCAAGAAGGAGAAGTAAGAATGCCTCGTAAGGGTCCCGCCCCGAAGCGCCCGGTCATCATCGACCCGGTTTACAACTCTCCTCTGGTGACTTCCCTCATCAACAAGGTCCTGCTGAACGGCAAGCGCTCCACCGCCGAGCGCATTGTCTACGGCGCCATGGAGGGCCTGCGTGAGAAGTCCGGCAACGACCCGGTCATCACGCTCAAGCGCGCGCTGGAGAACGTGAAGCCGACCCTCGAGGTCCGCTCCCGTCGTGTCGGTGGCGCCACCTACCAGGTGCCGGTCGAGGTTCGTCCCGGCCGCTCCTCCACCCTCGCGCTGCGCTGGCTCGTGGGCTACTCCCGCGCCCGTCGCGAGAAGACCATGACCGAGCGGCTGATGAACGAGCTGCTGGACGCCAGCAACGGTCTGGGCGCCTCCGTCAAGCGTCGCGAGGACACCCACAAGATGGCCGAGTCCAACAAGGCCTTCGCGCACTACCGCTGGTAGTCGCTACCCCATCGAGAACCGAGAGAAGACTGAAGCCTTATGGCTACCACTTCACTTGACCTGGCCAAGGTCCGCAATATCGGGATCATGGCCCACATCGACGCGGGCAAGACGACGACCACCGAGCGGATCCTGTTCTACACCGGTGTGAGCTACAAGATCGGTGAGGTCCACGACGGCGCTGCCACGATGGACTGGATGGAGCAGGAGCAGGAGCGCGGCATCACGATCACGTCGGCCGCGACGACCTGTCACTGGCCGCTCGAGGACACCGATCACACGATCAACATCATTGACACCCCGGGGCACGTCGACTTCACCGTCGAGGTGGAGCGCTCGCTGCGCGTCCTCGACGGTGCCGTGACGGTGTTCGACGGTGTGGCCGGCGTGGAGCCGCAGTCCGAGACCGTGTGGCGTCAGGCGGACCGCTACGGCGTTCCGCGGATCTGCTTCGTCAACAAGCTCGACCGCACCGGTGCGGAGTTCCACCGTTGCGTCGACATGATCACGGACCGCCTGGGCGCGGTGCCGCTGGTCATGCAGCTGCCGATCGGCACCGAGGCCGACTTCAAGGGCGTCATCGACCTCGTCACCATGAAGGCGCTGGTCTGGAACATCGAGGCGTCCAAGGGCGAGATGTACGACACCGTCGACATCCCGGACACCCACACCGAGGCCGCCGACGAGTGGCGCGGCAAGCTGCTGGAGACCGTCGCCGAGAACGACGAAGAGATGATGGAGCTGTACCTGGAGGGCGAAGAGCCCTCCGTGGAGCAGCTGTACGCGGCGGTCCGCCGCATCACCATCGCCTCCGGCAAGGGCGGCGGCACCACCGTCACCCCCGTGTTCTGCGGCACCGCGTTCAAGAACAAGGGCGTGCAGCCCCTGCTCGACGCGGTCGTCCGGTACCTGCCGTCGCCGATCGACATCGAGGCGATCGAGGGCCACTCGGTCAAGGACCCCGACGAGGTCATCAAGCGTCGTCCGTCCGAGGACGAGCCGCTGTCGGTCCTGGCGTTCAAGATTGCGAGCGACCCGCACCTCGGGAAGCTCACCTTCATCCGGGTCTACTCGGGCCGCCTCGTGGCCGGCTCGCAGGTCCTGAACTCGGTGAAGGGCAAGAAGGAGCGCATCGGCAAGATCTACCGGATGCACGCGAACAAGCGTGAGGAGATCGAGTCGGTGGGTGCCGGTGACATCGTCGCCGTCATGGGTCTGAAGCAGACCACCACCGGTGAGACGCTCTGCGACTCCTCGAACCCGGTGATCCTGGAGTCCATGGACTTCCCGGCCCCGGTCATCGAGGTGGCCATCGAGCCGAAGTCGAAGGGCGACCAGGAGAAGCTGGCCGTCGCGATCCAGCGGCTTGCCGAGGAGGACCCGTCCTTCCGCGTCAAGACCGACGAGGAGACCGGCCAGACGATCATCTCCGGCATGGGTGAGCTCCACCTCGACGTGCTGGTCGACCGCATGAAGCGCGAGTTCAAGGTCGAGGCCAACGTCGGCAAGCCGCAGGTGGCCTACCGCGAGACGCTGCGCAAGGCGGTCGAGCGGTACGACTACACGCACAAGAAGCAGACTGGTGGTTCCGGCCAGTTCGCCAAGGTGCAGATCGCGCTGGAGCCGCTCGAGGGCGACGGCTACGAGTTCGAGAACAAGGTCACCGGTGGCCGCATCCCGCGGGAGTACATCCCGTCCGTGGACGCGGGCTGCCAGGAGGCCATGGAGTTCGGCGTGCTCGCCGGCTACCCGCTGACCGGCGTCAAGGTCGTGCTTCTCGACGGTGGCTACCACGAGGTCGACTCCTCCGAGATGGCCTTCAAGATCGCCGGTTCGATGGCCTTCAAGGAGGCCGCCCGCAAGGCCAGCCCGGCCCTGCTCGAGCCGATGATGAAGGTCGAGGTCACGACGCCCGAGGACTACATGGGCGACGTGATCGGCGACATCAACTCCCGCCGTGGTCAGATCCAGTCCATGGAGGACCGTAGCGGCGCCAAGCTGGTGATCGGTCTGGTCCCGCTGTCGGAGATGTTCGGCTACGTGGGCGACCTGCGCAGCAAGACCTCTGGCCGCGCCAGCTACTCCATGCAGTTCGACTCCTACGCCGAGGTTCCCCGGAACGTCGCCGAGGAGATCATCGCGAAGGCCAAGGGCGAGTAAGGCGGGTTCATCCGCATTCCTCACCCTTTAGGCTGGAGCAAAAGGCAACGGGTGTTCCGTCATAGATCGTCCACCGTGGCGGTTTACGGCGGGGCCCCGGCCGCCGGCCCCCATAACGAATACGGCGAAGGGCATCCCCCTCGGGGTCCTGGCCGGTTCGGTACGACCACCTGAACCCGTCCGCAAGGCGCGGATGCGTTACAGAACCACTCCACAGGAGGACCCCAGTGGCGAAGGCGAAGTTCGAGCGGACTAAGCCGCACGTCAACATCGGCACCATCGGTCACATCGACCACGGTAAGACGACCCTTACCGCGGCGATCACCAAGGTGCTGCACGACGCGTTCCCGGACCTGAACGAGGCCTCGGCCTTCGACATGATCGACAAGGCGCCGGAAGAGCGCCAGCGTGGTATTACGATCTCCATCGCGCACGTCGAGTACCAGACCGAGTCGCGTCACTACGCGCACGTTGACTGCCCCGGTCACGCGGACTACATCAAGAACATGATCACCGGTGCCGCGCAGATGGACGGCGCCATCCTCGTGGTCGCCGCCACCGACGGCCCGATGCCGCAGACCAAGGAGCACGTGCTCCTGGCCCGCCAGGTCGGCGTTCCGTACATCGTCGTCGCCCTGAACAAGGCCGACATGGTGGACGACGAGGAGATCCTGGAGCTCGTCGAGCTCGAGGTCCGCGAGCTGCTCTCCGAGTACGAGTTCCCGGGCGACGACGTCCCGGTCGTCAAGGTCTCGGCGCTCAAGGCGCTCGAGGGCGACGCCGAGTGGGGCAAGTCCGTCCTCGACCTGATGAAGGCCGTCGACGACTCCATCCCGAACCCGGAGCGCGACGTCGACAAGCCGTTCCTCATGCCGATCGAGGACGTCTTCACCATCACCGGCCGCGGTACGGTCGTCACCGGCCGTATCGAGCGTGGTGTGCTGAAGGTCAACGAGAACGTCGACATCATCGGCATCAAGAACGAGAAGACCTCGACCACCGTCACCGGTATCGAGATGTTCCGCAAGCTGCTCGACGAGGGCCAGGCCGGTGAGAACGTCGGTCTGCTGCTCCGCGGCATCAAGCGCGAGGACGTCGAGCGCGGCCAGGTCATCATCAAGCCGGGCTCGGTCACCCCGCACACCGAGTTCGAGGCCCAGGCGTACATCCTGTCCAAGGATGAGGGTGGCCGCCACACGCCGTTCTTCAACAACTACCGTCCGCAGTTCTACTTCCGTACCACGGACGTGACGGGCGTTGTGACCCTCCCCGAGGGCACCGAGATGGTCATGCCGGGCGACAACACCGAGATGTCCGTCCAGCTGATCCAGCCGGTCGCCATGGAGGAGGGCCTGAAGTTCGCCATCCGTGAGGGTGGCCGGACCGTCGGCGCCGGTCAGGTCACGAAGATCAACAAGTGATCTGACGCTCTTCGGAGCACGCTCCCCGGAGCACGAGCCCCACTCGCCTTCACCCGGCGGGTGGGGCTTTTCCGTATCTGGGTACCCGGCCATCCGCATCGAAGCTGAGTTCGACTTCGGGAGTACGGATGATGACCAACGGCAAGATCGCGGTCGCGATCGCGGGAGGCTACCTCCTGGGACGCACCAAAAAGGCGAAACTCGCCCTGGGGCTGGGCATGTTGCTCGCAGGGAAGAAGATCACCCTCGATCCGCAGCAGCTGGCCCGGGCGGTCGCCGACTCCCCGCTGCTGAGCGGGCTGAACGCGCAGGCGCGCAAGGAGCTGAGCGGGGCCGCCAAAACGGCCGCGACCCGTGCGCTGTCCACCCGCATGAACGGCCTCGCCGACTCCCTGCACGACCGCACGCTGAGCCTTCGGGGTGAGGCGGACGACGAGCGCGACGCGCGCGACGAGGACGAGGAACCGGAGGACGACGAGGCCGCCGACGAGGAGGGCGAACGCACACCGCCGCCGCGCAAGGCGCCGCAGGCCAAGGGGGCCAAGGCTCCGGCAGGCCGGGCGCGCAAGGCCGCGGCCTCGTCCTCCGCGCCGGCGAAGAAGACCGCGAAGAGGGCGGCCGAGAAAACGGCGAAGAAGACCGCGAAGACCGCCGGGGGTCGCCGTGGCTGACACGTTGGGCAAGCTGAAGGACGACATCGTGCGCAGCCCGGCCGCGGACCGCCTCAAGGACGAGCTCCAGAGCTACGTCCAGGCCCGGGCGACCCACGCGCTCACCGGGCTCGGCACCGGTCTCGCCAAGGGCACCCAGGCGCTCGCCGAGGGCAAGCCACCGGGCCAGGCCGTGCTGAAGGCCGGGGCCTCCCAGCTGAAGGATTCGCTGAAGGACAAGGTCAAGGGCATGCTCGGCAAGGGGCGCGGCAAGAGCGGCGGCGGCAAGTCCAAGAGCGTCACCGTGGTCGAGGACATCGACGTCGGGGTGCCGGTCCGCGAGGCGTACGACCAGTGGACCCAGTTCCAGGAGTTCAGCACCTTCGCCAAGGGCGTCGTCAGCGTCGAGAAGGCCGACGACACCAGCAGCAACTGGAAGGTGAAGGTCGCCAAGTCCACGCGCAGCTGGAAGGCCAACGTCACCGAGCAGGTGCCCGACGAGCGGATCAGCTGGACGACCGAGGGCGCCAAGGGCACCGTCAAGGGCGTCGTCACCTTTCACCCGCTGGGCGACAGCCTCACCCGGGTGCTGCTGGTGCTGGAGTACTTCCCCAAGGGCCTGTTCGAGAAGACCGGCAACATCTGGCGCGCCCAGGGCCGCCGGGCGCGGCTCGACCTCAAGCTCTACCGCAAGTTCATCATGATGCGCGGCGAGGCCACGGACGGCTGGCGCGGCGAGATCCAGGACGGCGAGGTCGTGGTCGACCACGAGACGGCCGTGGCGGAGGAAGAGGAAGCGCGCGACGAAGAGCGCGACGACGAGGCCGGGGGAGAGGCCGATGAGCCGCGGGCCGAGCAGGACGACGAGGACGCGGCGGACGAGGACGAGCCCGAGGCCGAGGACGAGCCCGAGGACGAGCCCGAGGCTGAGTACGAAGCCGAGGGCGACGAGGCGGAGTTCGCCGACGACGCCGAGCCCGAAGACGCCGAAGACGCCGACGTCGAACCCGAGGAGGAGTACGAGGAGGAGCCCGACGAGGCCGAGGAGGCCGAGCCCGCGCCCGAGCGCCCGCGGCGGCGCACGGCGGCGGCGCGCCGCTGAGGGCCTGCTGCTTCGGCAACCGCCGGGGCGCCCCCGATCGAGACGACGGGGGCGCCCCGGCGGCGGTGTTACGCCCTGGAGGTCGGG
>NZ_RIBZ01000848.1:0-21293 GCF_003721215.1 Streptomyces botrytidirepellens | reverse complement strand
CGGCAGGGTACGGCGCGGCGGCAGCCCGGCCGCCGCGTCGTCCGGCGGCGCGGCGGGGCCTCGGGGCCCCCGGCTCATGCGACTTCGTGGAAGAACGCGGGCAAGGAGGCGGGCAGGGTGGTGCCGGGCGCGACCAGGCGGGCGGCGACCGCGGGCCAGGCAGGCATCCGGGTCGTCTGGTCCACGGGCACCCCCAGATGCCCGGCCAGGTAGGCCGACCAGCCGGGCATGATCGCCGCCGAGGCGACGGCGAGGGCCGCGAGAGCCTCGATGTGCGCGGCGGTCCGGCGGGCGTACGGCTCGCCGCTGCCGCGCAGCTTCTCCAGCTCCGGCAGGTCGGCAACGGCCCGGGCGATCACCTCGGCCAGCCCGGCCGCGGCCTGCTGCGGGGAGAACGCGGCGGGCTCCAGCGACGTGGAGATCAGCTGGGTCAGCTCCGCGGGCATGGCGGCGGCCGGTCCGTCGGCGGAGATGGGCACCTCGTCCGGGACGGTCCCGGCGAAGTCCTCGGCGACGGTGGCCAGCACGGCCCGTGTCCACACCTCGATCCCCCCCACCAGCATCGTGTCGACGGTGGCGGCGAACTCCTTGGCGGCGAAGTTGGTCTGTTCCCGCTCCGGACCTGTCAGGCACAGGTGGAAGCGGAGGGCGTCCGCGGACACCTGTCGCAGGAACTCCCCACCCCACACCGCATGGTTGCGGCTGGTGGAGAACTTGTCGCCTTCCAGGCGGTAGAACTCGTTGGTGACGACCTGGGACGGCAGGGTCAGCCCCCCGTGCGCCATCAGCAGTGCGGGCCACAGGACGGCGTGGGAGAACGAGCAGTCGAACCCGATGAAGTTGACGATCCGGGTGTCCGGGGCGGACCACAGACGCTCCCACTCATCAGGAGCGCCCTCCGCGGCGGTCAAGCAGGCCGTGGCGGCGATGTAGCCGAAGATGCCGGAGAACCAGGTGTCGAGGATGTGGCCCTCCCAGCCCTCCAGCGGCACCGGGATGCCGTAGTCGGCCCGGCGGGAGATGGGAGTGAGCGGCAGATCCCGGGAGAGCAGCGTCTCCAGGTAGGCGCGCAGGCGGGGCCGCCACTCGGCGGTCCGCTGTGCCTTCTCGTAGTAGCCCAGCAGCCGTTCGCGGTACTCGCCCAACGGGAAGCAGATGCGCTCCAGCTCGCGGATCTGCGGGGTCTCCCAGCAGGCGGTGCAGCGCGGGGCGGCCAGACCGGCCGGGTCCTGCGGCAGACCGCACGCCTCGCAGTAGACGCCGTCGGACGGCTCCGCGCAGAACTGGCATTCGCCGCGGACCTCGGCCTCGTACAGCTCACGCTCGCAGTGTGCGCACCAGAAGACGGGCAGCGTGTGGACATCCAGCCGTCCCTGCTCCCACAGCCCGGTGAAGAACCGCTGGACGATCTCGTCGTGGCGGGGGGTGGTGAGCGGACGGGTGAACCAGTCGTGGTGCATGGCGCCCAGGGAGAGGGTCTCCTCCATCCGCGCCCCGAAGGTCAGCGCGGCGCGGTGGGCGGTGGAGCCTATTTCGGCGGCGCGGCGCGGCACATAGCAGGAGTGCTCATCGGAGTAGCCGACGTAGCGGACATCGGCGCCACGCTGGCGCAGGTACCGGGAGAGGACGTCGGCACCGAGGAACGGACCGGAGAGGTGGCCCAGGTGGAGGTCGCCGTTGGGGTTCGGCGGTGCGCTGGTGACGACGTAGTTGACGGCGGTGGTGGGCTGCTGGGAGGTCTGCGGCTCGCTCATGGCTTTCTTGGTCCTCGCGGGAGAGGGGAAGTGGCGGCGGGTTCTGGAACGGTCGGCTGACTTCCCGGGAGCGCGGTCCCGGACGAGCCGCTGTCCGCGGTCAGCACGTGCGGGGCGGACGGGCGGACGGGCTGCGGTCCGGCGTGCCGGGGTGCGGCGGGACGGACGGCGGCCGGTGTCACCGGGCCGGGCCGGCCCGGCTGCCCTTGCGCCGGCTGGGGCAGCGCCGTGTCGGACGCCGGAGGAACGGCGGGCTCGCGCTCCGGCGCGGGAGTGGCTCCGCGCGCCCCGGACACTGCGGATTCCGGCCTGTTCGTCGCGGGTTCGGGCACGGCGGGGTCGGGAGCGGGCGCGTCAGCTACGGACCCGGTCGGTGCGGCGTCCGCCGGAGCCGGGTCCGGGGTGAAGCCGGACGACGGATGTATCTCCGAGGCCGGTGCGGTCACCCGCGCCTCCGGCTCCAGGTCGGTGACGACCACGGCGTGGGCGCCGATCCTCGCACCCGCCCCGACCGTCACCGGCCCCAGGACGCTCGCACCGGTACCGATGATCACGCCGTCCTCGACCACCGGATGTCGGCGAGCCCTGGCCGGTCGGCGCAGGTCCTTCCACCAGCCGACCGAGCCGAGAGTCACTTGGTGGTAGAGCATCACGTCGTCGCCGATGCGGACCGTCGCGCCGATGACGACGGCCGTGCCGTGGTCGATGAAGAAGCGGCGGCCGATCACCGCCGCCGGGTGGATCTCGATGCCGCTGACGACTCGGGCCCCGAGCGAGAGTGCGCGGGCGGTCAGCCGGTGGCCGCTGTGCCACAGCCTGTGCGCGACCCGGTACGTCCACAGGGCGTGGATGTGCGGGTACAGCAGCACCTCGTAACGACTCTCCGCTGCCGGGTCCTTGGCCTGGACGGTCGCGATGTCCTCCCGCATCCGGGCGGCGACGGCCCGCAGGGCGGAGCTACATTTGCGCATAAGGCGCCTCCGGCACGATCCCGCGGCCGCCGTTGGCGAACCGTCCCAGCCGGTAGGGCGCGAGCAGGGGCTGCTCGCTCTTCCCCGTCACGGCCTGCCCGTCGAGGATTTCGGCTGCGGCCAGCTCGGCGACGGCGGGCGACATCTTGAAGCCGCCGCCACTGAACCCGAGGGCGAGGTAGAGGCCATCGGGGCCGACGGGACCGATCACCGGCCGCTTGTCGGGGGTGTAGCCGTCGAGGCCCGCCCTGGTCCCGGTGAGCGGCGCGGTGGCCGCGGCGGGAACCCGGTGGGCGATGGCTGCCAGCGCGGAGGAGAGCTCCTTCGACGACAGGGGCGCCACGTCGTGGCCGAGTGTGACGTCAGGGTTGGAGGGGACGCCGAAGAAGAAGCGGTCGGTCCCGTCGGGGCGGAAGTAACTGCCAGTGGTGTCGTCGATGCAGGTCGGCACGGACGCCGGGCCACCGCGCCGGCCTGCTCCGGGCAGGTACGCCTGCGCCAGGCCGATCCGGCGCGCCGTCACCGGGACCTGCACGCCGAGGCCCGCTGCCGGGGCGCTGCCCCAGGCGCCGCCCGCGAGGACGACGAGCGGGGAGGCGATCCGGCCGATCGTGGTGTTCACCCCGGTCACCCGGCTGCCGTCGTCGGTGGCGAACACCTCGTGGACACGCACGCCCTCGTGGAGCGAGGCGCCCAGCTGTTGGGCGGCCGCCGCCCAAGCGGTGGCCGTGCGAGCCGGGTCGGCGTATCCGCCGTCGGGTTCGAAGGCGATGGCCGCCACCCCTTCGAGGGCGAGACCCGGGTAGAGGCGCCTCGCCTCGGCCGGGTCGATCACCTCGGCGCGGCGGGGTCCGGCGGCCGCGGACGCGGCCGCCGTGTTCACGGCCAGGGCCTCGGCGTACTGGGGGCCGACCAGCTGCAGGAAGCCGGTGCGCCGGTACCCGCAGTCGCCGACGATGTGGTCCGCCCAGTGCTCGAACACAGGCAGGCTGCGAGCGGTGAGCACGGTGTCGCTGTGCACCGTGTGGTGCAGGCGGATGAGGCCGCCGGAGCGGGAGGTGGCGCCGTGGGCTGCCACCCGGGCCTGCTCGAGGAGCACGACCCGGCCCAGCCCGGCCTCGGCCAGCCGGTAGGCGAGGGCGGTGCCGATGACACCGCCACCCACCACGACGGCGTCCGCGACTGCGGACCGGCTCACCGGCCTATCACGCCTTCGGTGTCCACGGCGACCGGGCTGCCCGCGCCGGACCCGGCGGGTCCGCCCACCGGAGTGGTCCCCCCGTCCTCGATGCCGAACTGCGCCGCCCAGTAGGAGCGTTCGGCGGCGACCGCCTCGGCGCTGCCCCACCAGATGGTGACGAACCGCAGCCGGGTGGTGCCGTCGTTGGTCAGATCGTGGTCCTTGAAGGGGGTGATGAAGACGGTGTCACCGGCCGAGACCCGGCGCTTCTCCTCACCGATCCGCATGATGCCGCTGCCCTCGGTGATGAAGAACATCTCGTTCTCGTCGTGCGAGTGGGCGGCGGACGTGTCGCCAGGGGCCACGTCGACCCAGGCGCCGCCCCAGAACGGCTCGGCAACGGCTTCGTTCCAGGGGAAGATCCGGCGGCCGGCGACGTTGTACTGCTCCTCGAAGACCATGTCGTCGGGACCGGTCGTGAAAATGTGCACGGTCAAGACCTTTCGGGTGGTCGGTGTGGTGAGGTGCGGCCGGGCCGTCGGGCCCGGCTCGCCACGTGATCAGACGGCGCCGGAGGCGGTGGCGGGGTCCGTCACGGCCGCCCGCTGACGGGCCAGCTGTTCGCGCAGGTCGCGGTGGACGGCGTCGGCCTTCAGGGCCATCTGGCTGAAGGAGGTGGCACTGGCGATGCCGTGCCGCCACTCCGTCACGCCGTCCAGGTAGATCCCCACCTCGCAGGCGTCCGTGGTCACGGCCCGAAAGCTGCGGGTGACGACGGGCAGGCCGTCGTCCTCGTACGTGAGCAGGGAGGCGAAGGGCGCGAGCTGGTCGGGGACGCGCGGCTCGGTGTAGCCCGTGCACAGCACGACCGCGTCCACCTCCAGCCTTCCCGTCGCGCCGGTGAACACCTCGGCGGTCTCCAGCACCACGTTGTCGTCCCGTACGTCCACGCCGGTGACCTCGGTACGGCGGTGCATCGACAGACGGTGCGTGCCCGTCAGCCCGTCCTGGTAACTCGCCGCGTACAGAGCGGTGGAGACGTCCGGATCGACGGCGGCGTAGTTGGTGGCGCGCGCCTGTTCCATCACCCGGTCGCGGGCCTCGCGCTCCAGCCCGTAGACGTAGTCGGTCTCCTGGGGGAAGTACACCTCGTTGCTGAAGTGGCCGAGCTCGTACATCCGGAAGCCGGCATGGCGGACCAGCGAGTGCACCTCGGCGCGCCGGTCGGAGCCGTGCAGGTACAGCACGATCTCGCCGGCGGTCTGACCGGCCCCGATCACTGCCCAGCGGCGCGGCCGGCCCTCCGGCGGGTCCGGCAGGGCGGCTGCCCGCAACAGGAACTCGTGGGCGTGGAAGACGCGTTCACCGGCGGCTGCGCGGAACACCTCGGGTATATGCGGGCGGTGACTGGTGGCGATCACCACGTTGCGGCCCAGATCCTCGTACCGCGTGCCGTCCCGCGGGTCCCGGCTGATCACCCGTGCGGTGCGCACCACGCCGTCGGCGTCGGCGACCGGCTCCACCGCCACCACCTCCCGGTGGTAGGAGGGCCGCTGACGCACCTGCGAGGCCGCCCACTGCACGTAGCTCGACCATTCCAGTCGGCTGACGTACCCGCCGAGCAGGGTGAACTCGTAAAAACGCCCACTCTGCTGGAGGAATGGCACGAAGCCGAACCGCGACGCGGCGTCCCTCGGCGTGGCCAGGTCGCGCAGGAAGTGGTGCTGGATGTCGGTGCCGGGCAGCACCAGGTAGGGCTGCCAGGCCGAGTCGGCGGCCCGCTCCAGGTAGGCCGCGGTGAGCGCCGGGTCCTGCGGGTGGGCGTCGTCGTGGTCCTCGACGGCCGCGGCCAGCGAGATTCCGGAGGGGCCGAACCCGGCCACCACCAGGTCTTTGACGTGCACGTTGGGTCCTCTCCCGTTGGTTGGGGTGCCCGGCTCTGGGCCGAGGGATGATGCGGGGACGCCGCTCACAGGGCGAGCGCTGCCGACGTGGCCCGTTCCCCGTCGGTGGTCTCGGCGGCGTCGGTTCCGGTGCTCGCGGTACGGTGCACCAGCGCGGCGGCGAGCGAGTCGGTGAGCACGCCGGCCCGGAGCGACAGCAGGCTGAAGGAGCCCGCGTCACCGATGCCGTGGCTCGACTCGCACAGGCCGTTGAGGAAGAGCGGGGGCAATGTGTCGCCGGAGTCCGCGGGCAGCAGCCGGTAGTCGGAGGAGACCTCGAGGCGCCCGTCGGGCTCGGTGGCGAGGCGGGGGGCGAGCGGCGTCAGCATGGGCGGGTGCAGCTCCTCGTGGACGCCCGGCCCCATGTTGCGGAAACCGGTCGCCAGCACCGCGAAGTCCACGGTGTCGCGGATCTGCTCGCCGGTGTGCAGTTCGCGGAAGTCGATCGTCACGCTGCTTTCGCCGGCGTCGACCGCGGTCGCCTGGGTGTTGCCGCGTACGAACAGCCGCTGATCGCCGTCGAGTTCCTGCTCGTAGATGGCGAGGTACAGCTCTTTGAGGACGTCACCGTCGGCGGAGGAGTAGTTCGTCGGCTGCATGTAGGCGTCGAGCACCCGCCGGCTCGCCGGGGAGGCAGAGTGGTAGTACTCGGTGAACTCCGGGAAGTAGCCCTCTTCGCTGAAGGGGCTCGTGTCCTTCAGCCGGAGTGAGTGGGAGCGGGTGTAGGTCACCACACGGGTCCGGGGGAAGCGCCGGGACAGGTCGAGGGCGAGCTCGACCGCGCTCTGGCTGCCGCCGATCACAGCGACCGCCTCGGGGTCGCGGTCCGCGGTCAGGGCGGCCACCTGCGGCAGGTAGCTGGTGAGGTGGAAGACCCGGGAGCTGTGAACCTCGTTGTAGGGCTGCGGTATGTACGGGGTGCGGCCGGGTCCCATGACCAGGACTCGGCCCAGGTAACGGCGGCCGCTGTCGGTCACCACCTCGTACAGCATCTCGCCGTCGCGCTCGACGGTGCCGACCGAGGTGGCGCGCTGCCCGTAGTCCACTACGTGGGCGAAGTGACCGGCGGCCCAGCGGATGTACCCGGCGTACTCCTTGCGGAGCGGGAACTCGCTCGGCAGGTTCAAGTGCCGCAGCAGACGGCCGTTCTCGTGGAGGTAGTTGAGGAAGCTGTAACGGCTGCGGGGGTTGCGCAGGGTGACGAGGTCACGGCTGGGGTGGTTCTGGATGTCCGACCCGTCGAGCAGCATCCCCGGCTGCCAGTCCGGTGCCGAGCGGGCGTCGAGGAAACGGGCGTCGAGGCCCGGCTGCTTCTCCTCCAGCGCAATCGCGAGCGCGAGATTGGCAGGGCCGAAGCCGATACCGAGGATGTCGTGTACCAGTTCAGGCGAGTACAAAACAGTCTCCTTCGTGTCGCACGGAATCGCACAGCGGCACGTGCCGCGCACGGGAAAGGCTTGGGCGGGGACGCGACGAGGCCCAGAGATGGTGCTGGTCGGCGTCTCGGATCGTCAGACGGGTCGGACCGTGGTGAGCGTCGGATTGCCGTCGAAGTCGATGGCGACGCCGGTCAGTCGGTCGGCGTCGAAGACCCGCTGGTCGGTGCGGTACCAGAGCGGGATCAGGGCGAGGTCGCGGGTGGCGATGGCGTCGGCGAGGCGCCATTCCACGTTCCGTCCCTCCGGGTCGGTGCAGGCGCGGGCTCGGGTCAGCGCGGCGTCGAACTCCGAGTTGACGTACCGGCCCTCGTTGTCACCGTGCGCGGTGCCATCGGCGTCCGGGGCGGTGCACGAAGAGTGCAGCAGCGGGTAGAGCATGTTGTCCGGAGTGCCGTAGTCGCACGCCCACGCCGCCCGGCACAGGCCACTCGCCGCCTCGGAGGTGCGGTGGTCGACCAGACCGCGCGCGTCGGTGACCCGCAGCCGGACGTCCCAGCCGAGCACCTGGTGCAGGCTCTCGGCGATCGCCGATGTCCATCCCTCGTGTCCGGCACCGGTGTTGACCGCGAAGTCCACCACCGAACCGGACGGCAGCCCGGCCCGCAGCGCGGCTGCGCGGGCCGCTTCCGGGTCGAAGGCGGTCGGGTCGTCGTCGCCCGCGGGAGCGTGGGCACCGCCGAACCACGGCGACAGCAGCGAATGCGCGGGGGTGCGACGGCCGTGGAACAGACGGTCTGCGAGCCCCTGCCGGTCGATGGCATGCGAGACGGCCCGGCGGGCGTCCACCGTGTCCATCGGCGGCTGGTGGCAGAAGGGGATCAGATAGTGCAGTCCGGCACCCTCCTCCTCCAGGAACCCGGCGCCGCCGAGGTGACGGGCGGCCTCGGGCAGCCGCTCCGGAGGGATCCGGGCGTAGTCGTACCGCCCGGCGAGGAAACCGGCGTACTCGTCGTCGAGCGCGGTGACCGGGTCCAGGATGTCGATGTGGACGGCGTCGAGCGCCACCGGCTCGCCCCACCAGCGCGGGTTGCGCACGAGACGGATCTGGTGGCCGTGCTTCCACGGCCCGTCCATCATGAACGGCCCGTTGCCGATCGGCTGGTCGTTGAAGGTCTGGTCGAGCGCCGGCCCGGCTGAGAGCGGGACCGGGCTGAAGACCGGCTGAACCGTCTTCAGGTCGAACTGGACGTCCGGATGCGACAGTCGCACGACCAGCGTCCGGTCGTCCACCGCCACCGCGCCGACCAGCCGGTCGGTCCGGCCCGCCCGCACATCGTCGAATCCCTCGACGCCCGCGAGATGGTAGGCGGTCTCGGTGTTCGCCTTCGGGTCCAGCGCCCGTTCCCAGCCCCGCACGAAACTGTGCGCGGTGACGGGCTCGCCGTCGCTGAAGCAGGTGTCGTCCCGCAGCCGAAACGTCCATGTGCGGCCCGACGGGTCGCACTCCCACGAGTGCGCAGTGGCCGGCGTCAGCGAGCCCCGGGCCGTCTGGCGCAGCAGACCGGCGAACAGCGCCTTGCAGACCAGGATGCCCTCGGTCTCCTGCGCCTTGTAAGGGTCGATGGCGGTCGGTTCGACCAGTGCTGTACGGAACACGAACGGGGGCATCGGGGCTCTCTTCTCGGCGGTGGCTCGCACGCTGCCTGCGGAGGCTGGAACAAGCCAGTTGACGCCGAGGAGTCTTGCGGGCGGCTGCCGGGCCTGTCACGGGCCGCCGCCTGACACCTACCGCCCCTGGCACCCTCGTGCCCGTGACTCCACGAGCACGGAATCGTTGGCCCGGCCCCGCTCCTTCCGGAGTCCGGGCCCTGCCGGTGGCCGTGCAATCGGGGCCGTCGGCAGGGGCGGAAGGACCGATGCCGTCAGAGGTAGCCGCACTCCATGGCCTTCTGGCCCAGCTGGAATCGGCTGCGCGCCTCCAGGTGCGTCATGAGCTCCGAGATGAGCCGACGCTCGGTACGCAGCGATACCCCGAGGCGTCGCGCCGCGGCCTCGTCCGTGCAGCCCTGGGCCAGCAGCCGCAGCAGCTCCCGGTGCTGGGAGCCCGGATCCTCGAGGTTGCGGCGAGGCGGCTCACCGATCGGTGCTGCGGTCGCCCAGACCGCCTCGTACAGGGCGGTGAACGCCGCCACCGCGCCCGGTTCACGGATGACGGCCGCCCCACGGGAACTGTCCGCCGGGTCCAGCGGAACCAGGGCGACGGCACTGTCCACGATGTGCATACGCATCGGCAGCGCGGCCACCGTACGGATATGGTTACCGCAGGACACGTGCCACTCTGCGAGTTCCAAGCTGTTCGGGTCGTTGCGGATGCTGTCCTGGTAGACCGTCCTGGACCGGATCCCGCGGTCGATGAGCCGCTGGGCTATGGGCCGGCTCTCGGCCCGGTTGTCGGGGGGCTGCGCCCCACCGGGTGCGAACGAGGCCGTCTCCCGTTCGGCCTGGTTCGCGAGTTCCGCGATTTTCTGCCGGACGGCCTGCACACCGATGAGTTTCTCCACGCCTCCTGCCACGCAGCACTCGTGCGGCCGCTCCGCCTCGCGCTGGTACTCGGCGATGAGGGCGGCTGCGGTCACCCGCTTCTCCGCGAGTTCCTGCTGTCGCCGTGCCACTTCGGCGGACTGCCTGCTCAGCAGCAGGTCCAGGGCCAGTTGCGGGCTGATCACCCGCAGTCCTCTCGCCCCGCTGCCGAAAGGCGGGGCGCTCAGCAGGGAGAGGTCGGCGAGTTCGTCGAGGCAGTGGCGCACCCGCGCCTCGGGCCATCCCAGGTCGGCTGCGAGCGAGGACACTCCCGAATCCGGTCTCGCCAGCATGGCGCGGTATAAGGTGTCGGAGTCCTTCGTGAGTCCGAGCATTGTCAGTGACACATTTCCCCCTCAGGTCTTCCGGACTGCCGAACCGCGTCACCTTACGCCCATGGCACGCATATGCCAACTTACACAGCTCTGTTCGGATTTGCTCACCTTCCTCACCGTGTCACTATGGCCCTCCATGTATCTCGTCAGGTTCCGCATCGTCGCTCCCCGGCCTCCGATCGCCGCATCCGAGGCGTTCGCCCTGCGCGTCGCCCTGGAGGGGGCCGTCCTCACGAGGCACGGCGTCGAGCACGTACGGGTGCACACCTCGCGCAGCGGCGGTGTCGGCGTGCTGTTCCTGCGAGCCCCGGACCCCGCGGAGGCCCATGCCTACGGGCTGGCCCTGTGCGCCGAGATGCTGGCGGGGGTGCCGCAGCTCTGCGACTGGCACGTGGTCGGCCTCTGATGGCCGGTGCGCGGACCCGGCCCCTGACACACTCATGTCACCAGCGGTTTGTGCCAGCCTGCAGACCGTGACGACCGATCGGTGCCCGGTGAATCATTCGTGGTGTCGCCAGGAGCGCTTGACGGCCCGGCGACACCGCGGTCCACTCCGGATCCCGCGGTCCTTCCTCAGTCACCTTGTGGGAGTTCGCCATGCTCCGTCGCGCTACCGTTCCGGCGCTTCTGATCGCCGCGCTGTCACTCAACGCCGTCGCTGCCTCAGCCGCGAGCTCCACGGCGGTGCGGCCCTCCGGGCCGCAGCCTGATGATCAGGGCTGGTCGGTGGTCCTGGCCGATGCCACGACGGGCACCGGCAGCGGGCCGGCATCCGACCAGGGGTGGTCCTGATGGCCAATGATCCGTTGCTGACGTGGTTCGGTCTCGACGATGCCGCCGCCCGCCTCTATCGCACCTTGTTGCTGCACGGCGGCCGCACCCTTTCCGAACTCCGTGACCTTTCCGGCCTGTCGACGCACCAAGTGACCGACGGCCTCGACCAGCTCGTTGCCGCCTCCCTCGCCCGCTTCGACAACACCGCGAAGGCCGGCGGACGGCTTTGGCCGGTGAGCCCCAAGGTGGTCCTCACGGCGGCCCTCGCCCGGCGCCGAGCGCAGACCCTGCGTGCCCAGGCAGAGGTGGAACAGCTTGAGGTCGAGCTCGCCGAACTCGTCGCCACCCATGAGGCGTTGGCCGGGCGCCGCGCCACCGGCACGCTGGAGCACGTCACCGACGTGACTGCGGCCGCCGTCACCATCTACGAACTGACCGCCTCCGCCACCGACGAGGTGCTGGTGCTCGGCCCCGGACCGCGCAGCAGCGCCCTCGGCGCCTCCGTCTACCTGCACGGGGAGCCGCTCCTCGACAACGGGGTGCGGCTGCGCGGCATCCACCTCGGTAGCCTGCGCAATCGGCCCACCGAGTACGCGCCTGCCGCCCGGCTCGCCCTGCACGGCGCCGAGCTGCGCACCGCGCCGACGCTCCCCGCCGAAATGGTGCTGGTGGATGGCCACATCGCCGTCCTGCCGCACGACCCTGCCGACCCCTCCGCCGGGGTCGTCGTCTGCCGGCACACCACGACCGTCGCCGCGCTGTGTGCCTTGTTCGAGCAGTACTGGATGAGCGGCGAGGAACTGGGCAGCAGCCCTCGCAGCGACGAGCTCGGCCTCACCCCCTCGGAGCGTGAGCTGCTGCGCCAGCTCGCCGACGGCACGACCGACGAGGCGGCGGCACGCCGGATGGGCGTGTCGCTGCGGACCGTCCGCCGGATGGCAGCCGGGCTGATGGAACGCCTCGAGGCGCGCAGCAGGTTCCAGGCCGGTTACCGGGCTGCCGCGCTGGGCTGGCTCGACGAGAAGGCTCCCGCAGCGGTCGCGGTCCCCTGACTCCGCTGCCTGGTTCCATTCAGCCGGTGTCATGGGGGCATGCAGGCCGGGCGGGAGAGGGAACGGGTTCGGGGGAAGAGTTCAGGCCAACGGGTTCGAGGAAGACGTTCAGGCCGGTGCACAGCGCGTCGTCGGACCGGAGCCGGAGCGGCCACCGGCCCCGCCAGGGCGGCGGGGCACTTGAGCGCGTCACTGCCCCGATTCGGGCAGCGGGATGGTGGGGCGACCGCCGGTCGGGAGGGAGTCCTGGGTGCCGTCCTCGACGAGCCGCGCCGCCTCTTCCCCCTCCGAAGGAGCGTCGCCGGTGTCCCGGTCGCCGGGTATGGCCGGCAGCACGATCAGTGCGCCCAACACCGCGACTGCGGCGCACATCCACCAGTGCGCGGAGGCCGACCAGGCGAAGACGTAGCCGCCGACGGCGGGTCCGATGGCCTGGCCCGCCGTGTGGGCGAGGCCTTCGGCGCCCTGATAGCGCCCGCGCAGATGAGCGGGTGAGAACGCGGAAGGGTACGCGGAGGAGATCGGCGTGTAGACGATCTCGCCGAGCGACCAGAGCACCACGGTGACCACCAGAAGCGACTTGTTGTCGGCGAGACCGGTGGCGGACATCCCGACTGCGAGCAGCAGCAGGCCGACCATGATCGCGAACCGCGGGTTCCAGCGTTCCGTCCAGCGGGTCAGGGGCAGTTCGAACAGGATGCAGACGACAGCGTTCACACCGAGCAGCAGACCGTAGAAGCTGTTACTGAAGCCCTGCTCGCTGACGTGCAGGGGCAGCGTCGCATTGCCCTGCGCGTAGACGAAGGTGGCGCACACCATCGAGAAGAGGAAGAAGAGGAACGGCGTGTCGGTGAAGACCCGCAGGTAGCCTTGCCGCTCCGGCTTGGCCTTCTTCGTGGTGGCGTCGTCACCGGCCGTGGAGACGTCGTCCGCGGCTGGACCGTCGGCCGCCGCCGGCACCGGGCGGCCGCCCGGCAGCAGGAACAGCGAGAGCAGGCCGAAGACCACACAGCTCAGCGCGTCGCCGACGAAGATGTACGTCCACGACTGGCCGCTGAGCAGACCGCCGACCATGGGGCCGACCGCCATGCCCAGATTGATCGCCAGGCGCAGCACGGCGAACGCGCCGACCCGCTGCTGCTGCGGGACGACATCGATCAGCAGTGCACCCGCACCGGGTCTGTACAGCTGGGCGAACACGCCGATCACGGCGACCAGGACGGTGGTGGGCCACAGCCCGTGCACCAACGGCACGGCGGCCGTGAACACACCGGCCCCGAACTGGGAGAGCACGATGGCGGTGCGCCGGCCGAACCGGTCGGCGACGGTACCGCCGATGATGTTGCCCGCGAACCCGCCGAGCCCGGCGATGCTGAGTGCGAGGCCGGCCTCTCCGGCTGAGTACCCCTCATCGATCAGGTACAGCACCAGGAAGACGGGGAGGAAGTTGCCGAACTTGTTGACGAACATGCCGGCGAAGATCACCCAGGCCGCCGACGGGTAGTCGGTGAGTCTGGTGCGGGGGACGTGAGGCTTCGGCATCTGTGGGTCCTCGCGGTCAGGTTCGGGGGGCGAATAGCGGGCCGGTCGTCATCCGCGACTCATCTGCGCGCGCGGTGACGGGGACATCCTCTCCGGTGTCGGGGGCCGGTAGACGCCCAACCGCGTGACACCTTCCGATCCGTCATGTTCGTGCCATAGCAAGAGACTTGAGCGGCGCTGGTCCAGCGCACCACAGTAAGCCCATGACCTCAACCGTTCTCGTTCTCGGCGGCCGGATCCAGACGGTACGCAAGGCGGTCGATGCGGGGCTGCGTGTGGTGCTCATCCAGCACCGTGAGCACTTCGTACCGGAGTCGGCCCAGCTGGCCGAGGCTGTCGTGATCGCTGACTACACCGACTGGGACGTTCTGGCCCCCCTGGCCGACGGCCTCCACCGCGCATACGGCTTCAGCCGCGTCGTCACCCTCACCGAGCCCGGTCTGGTACCCGCCGGCCGCATCGCGGAACGGCTGGGACTGCCCGGAAACTCTGCCCGCACCTGCGAGCTGCTCGCGGACAAGCTCGGTATGCGCGAACACCTCGCCAGTGGCCCGGCCGCCGACCTCTCGGTGGCCGCCGCCGAGGTGAACGACGCCGACGACCTCCGGGACTTCGCAGCCGCCCACGGTTACCCGTTCGTGGTGAAGCCGGTCGACGCAACCGCCAGCCTCGGCGTGTGGAAGGTGACCGACCCCGATGACCTGCAGGCCGCCGCCGATGGCATGGCCGCCCTGCGCGCCCGCACCGACCTCCAGTGGGGCTCGTTCTTCCACATCGACCGTTTCATGGCCGATCAGTACATCCCCGGGACGGAGTACAGCGTCGAGGCGTTCTCCTTCGACGGCAGGCACGTGGTGCTCGCGGTGACCGAGAAGTTCAGCGAGGGCGTCCTGGAGATAGGCCATGCCCAGCCCGCACGGATCAGCGCCGCCGACGAGGAGGCCATCACCACCGCGACCGTCCGGTTCCTCGACGCGATGGGGCTGACCACCGGCCCCTCGCACACCGAGATCCGCCTGTCTCCCCACGGCGCAAAGGTCATCGAGGGCCACAACCGGATCGGCGGGGACCGGATCGTCGATCTGCTGGAGGCGGCCTATGGCGCCGACCTCGAACTCTGGACGATTGCCTGGCCGTTCGGGCTTATGGAGGCCCTTCCCGGCCGGCCCGAGCCCCTGTGCTCGGCCGCCACCCGCTTCCTCACCGCGGCCCCCGGCACCGTCACGACGGTGGAGGGCGCCGACAAGGCGGCCACCGTCGAAGGCGCCCTCGACGTCGATCTGACGGTGACCACCGGCACCACGGTGCGTCCCCTCACCGGCAACTGGGACCGCATCGGCCAGGTCCTCGCGACCGGCCCCGACACCGACGCCGCCGTCGCCGCCTGCGACCGGATGGCGGAGGCCATCACCGTCACCACCGATCCCTCCACGAAGGACACTGCCGCCTCATGAGCAACGACAACCTGCTGCCCACCACCCCGCTGCGGCCGGTCCTCCTCGTCATGCGCAACACCTACGCGTGGAACGGGGAGCACATCGAGGCGATGCAGCGACTCGGTCTGGAGATCCACCTCGTCACCCAGGTGAAGGCGTCCTTGGACGACGCCCGGTTCGCGTCCGTGGTGCTGCTGGAACCCGGCCTGGACATGGACACCACCGAGCGGATCGTGTTGGACGCGGCCCGCGAGCGGGGCATCACCCACGTCTTCACCTTCTACGAGGCCGACCTCACCCTCGTCTCCCGGGTCAACACGGTTCTCGGACACTCCTGGGCCAACCATCAGGCCGACGTCACCTCCCGCGACAAGCGGCTTCAGCGCGAGTTCCTCGCCGAGCACAGCATCCCCGGTGCGAAGTACGTGGCGGTGGAGGGAGTCGAGTCCGGTCTGAAGGCCGTCGGCGACTTCGCCTACCCGGTCATCGTCAAGCCCAGCAACCTGTCCGCGAGCATCGGCGTCGCCCTCGCCAAGAACCAGGACGAACTCGTCGCTGCCCTGGCCGAGATCGAGGATCTCAGCGGCCGCTGGGACGACTACTTCCTCTCCGGCCGACCTGCCGAGATCGCCCTGTTGGAGGAGTTCCTGCCCGGCCGCGAAGTCACCCTCGACGGCGTGGTGCTGCACGGCAAGTTCTACCTCGCGGGCGTCACCGACAAGATGCAGATGCCCGGCCCGTATTTCGAGGAGGACTACTACACCCTTCCCTTCCGCACGCCCGAGGAGGAGCCGGAACTCGTCGCCCTCACCGAGCAGATCGTGCGCGGCCTCGGCGTGCAGCACTGCCTGTTCAACGCCGAGTACCGCAAGGACGCCGACGGCAACTACCGGGTCGTCGAGTTCAGTACCCGCCTGTCCGGCGGCCAGAACTACCGCAACCTCCGCGAGGTCTACGGCATCGACCCGGTCCGGCTGTGGCTCAAAGCCCTCCTCCAGGACGAGGACCTGGACCCGGCCGCCGCCGAGGAGGAGCTGTGGCGCGACGAGGTGCGACGCACCGCCCCGCAGGCGGCCGCCTGCATCAAGTTCGCCTACCGCGAGGGCCGTTTGCTGCGCAGCAACCCCGGCGACGCCTACTACTCCCCGCACTTCCGCTCCTACCTGCCGGGCAGCAAGGTGGGCAGCCTGCTGCGCCGCGCGCCCGAGGGCTGGTACGAGATCGCGGGCTCCCTCGCCGTCGCCTGCCCGTACCACGGGCCCGAGGACATCGACCGGGTCGAACGCATCGCGACCGAGCTGGACGAGCAGCTCGACGTCATGGTGACGCCGAAGTGACCGAGCACCGCGGCGCTGGAGAGGCCGGACCCCGGATCACGATCCGGCACGCACGGCCCGAGGACCTGCCCGACCTGGAGCAGCTCGCCGCTGAGCACGCCGCCTACGAGAAGGCCGCCCCGCCACCGGGCGGTCTCGCCGAACGGCTCGCGGCCCTCCTCTTCGGGCCGGAGCGCGAGGCCACCACCGGACCACGGGCCCTGCGGTGCCTTGTGGCGGCCCCGGCCGTCGGCCCGCTCGCCGGATACGCGACCTGCACACCGGAGTTCGCGACCTGGCAGGGTGCCGAGTACCTGCACATGGACTGTCTCTACCTGCGGCCTGAGCACCGCGGCGCCGGCCTCGGCACGCGACTGATGGCTGCCATCGTTGGTGAGGCCGAAGCCCTTGGCCTCACCCAGGTCCAGTGGAACACCCCCGCCTGGAACGAGGGGGCGATTCGTTTCTACGACCGGCTGGGCGGCACCAACATGCCCAAGCTCCGCTACTCCCTGACCGTTCCCGTGCCGCCCACTCCGCCCGTCAGGAGCGTCTTGTGAGTATCACTGTCTCCACCCCCGCACCGGTACCCGGTGAAGCCACCGCGATCGTTCTGCGGCCCGCCGGGCCGGTGCCCAGCATCTTCGAAACGTTGGAGTCCGAGGTTCGCGGCTACTGTCGCGGCTGGCCCACGGTCTTCGACCAGGCGCGCGGCAGCCACCTGACCGATGAGGACGGCCACAGCTACCTCGACTTCTTCGCCGGCGCCGGCTCGCTGAACTACGGCCACAACAATCCCGTGCTCAAGCGCGCGCTCCTCGACTATCTGGAACGCGACGGCATCACCCACGGCCTGGACATGTCCACCACGGCCAAGCGCCGCTTCCTGGAGACCTTCAGGGACCTGGTGCTGGCCCCGCGCGGCCTGCCCTACAAGGTGATGTTCCCGGGCCCGACCGGCACCAATGCTGTCGAGGCTGCCCTCAAGCTGGCCCGCAAGGTGAAGAAGCGGCCGCAGGTCGTCTCCTTCACCAACGGCTTCCACGGCATGTCGCTCGGCTCGCTCGCCGTCACCGGCAACGCCCGCAAGCGCGACGGCGCGGGCGTCCCGCTCGTGCACACCACGCCGATGCCCTTCGACGGCTACCCGGGAGCCGACGCGGCCGAGCCTTTCGCCTTCTTCGAGCAGCTGCTGACGGACGAGGGCTCCGGCCTCGACCACCCGGCGGCGGCCATTGTGGAGACCGTGCAGGGCGAGGGCGGCATCAACGTCGCACGCCCCGAATGGCTGCGTGCCCTCGCCGAGCTCTGCCGGCGCCATGACATGCTCCTCATCGTCGACGACATCCAGATGGGCTGCGGCCGCACCGGCGGCTTCTTCTCCTTCGAGGAAGCCGGGATCGTTCCCGACATCGTCACTGTCTCCAAGTCCATCTCCGGCTACGGCCTGCCCATGTCTCTGTGCCTGTTCCGCGAAGAGCTCGACATCTGGGAACCCGGCGAGCACAACGGCACCTTCCGTGGCAACAACCCCGCCTTCGTGTCCGCCACAGCCGCCCTGAAGGCTTACTGGGCCGACGGCGAACTGGAGAAGCAGACGCGTGTGAAGGGCGAACACCTGCGGGCCGGACTGCTGGCCATCGCCGCCGAACACCCGGACGCGATCGTCGCCGTGCGCGGCCGGGGCCTCGCCTGGGGCATGGAGATGCGCGAGAAGGACGCCGCGAACCGCGTCGCCCGCCGCGCCTTCGACCACAGATTCCTGATCGAGACGTCCGGCCCGCAGAGCGAGGTCGTCAAGCTCCTGCCCCCGCTCACCGTCTCAGCGGAGGAACTCGACGAGGGCCTTCGACTGCTGGCCCGGTCCGTCCGCGAGTGCCTGTGACCCCGCAGTGGGCGACGGCTGCGGTCAGCTGAGCCGGACACCCCCGCGTGCGGGGAGCACATCGCCTCCCCGGCCGAGTGAACGGGGAGGGTCCACAGGGCCTCGGACGCCATGTCGTCCGAGGCCCTGTGGCCGTACTCAACGGCGCGACCCGCGCCCGATGAGGCACTGACGACTCTGTTGAATCGATTTAAATTTCTGGGAAAGTCTCTTGAAGCTACCGAGTTGATGCGCGACAGTGGATAGAAAGCGCTTGCCGGGCGCGGGACGTACCGCTCGGCTCGCGCTTTACCAATGGCGTTCCCGATGCCGTTTCCGGGTGCCACCGGGCCGCTGCCACGGACAGCGGTCACCGGCGTGCGCGCCGCCCTGCCCTGGGGTGTGATGAGGACCTAAGGCGGATCTTGGACCGGGTCCTCGGGAGGCGCCATGCGCGGAGCCCAGCGCGTCAGGCCGGTGCGCGTCATGCGGATGCGGTGCGTGCGGCTGCGGTGCGTGCTCTGCGCCCTCTGCGTGGCCGCCGTCCCGGCCGTCGCGGGCTGCGGAAGCGACTCCGGCTCGGCCGACGGCATCGTCCGCTCCTCCTGGGGCGACCCGCCGAACCCGCTGGAGCCCGCCAACACCAACGACGTCCAGGGCGGCAAGGTCCTCGACATGATCTTCCGGGGGCTCAAGCGGTACGACCCGGCGACCGGCGAGGCCAAGGACGCGCTCGCGGACCGGATCACCACCGACGACCAGCGCACGTACACCGTCACCATCAAGAAGGGGCGGCGGTTCGGCAACGGCGAGAAGGTCACCGCGAAGTCCTTCGTCGACGCCTGGAATTACGGCGCCCTGCTCGACAACAAGCAGCGCAACGCCTACTTCTTCGAGTACATCGAGGGGTACGCCAAGGTCCACCCCGCCACCGGCCGCCCCACCGCCCGCACCCTCTCCGGGCTGCGGGTGACGGGGGAGCGGACCTTCACCGTCCGGCTCACCCAGAAGTTCTCCTCCTGGCCCAAGACGCTCGGCTACAACGCCTACGCGCCGCTGCCCCGGGCCTTCTTCGAGGACCACGCGGCATGGCTGAAGAAGCCCGTCGGCAACGGCCCGTACCAGGTGCGGTCGTACGACAAGGGCTCGGTCATGAAGCTGCGCGCCTGGGACGGTTACCAGGGCCCCGACAAGGCCCGTAACAAAGGCGTCGACCTCCGCGTCTACACCGACAGCAACACCGCCTACACCGATCTCCAGGCGGGCAATCTCGATCTGGTGGACGATGTCCCGGCCCAGCAGCTGAAGTTCGTCCGCTCCGATCTCGGCAACCGCTACATCAACCAGCCCGCCGGGATCATCCAGACCCTCACCTTCCCCATGTACGACAAGGCATGGAGCGGGCCCGCCCGGGCGAAGCTGCGCCGCGGCATCTCCATGGCGATCAACCGCGCGCAGATCACCGACCGGATCTTCCGCGGCACCCGCACCCCCGCCACCGACTGGACCTCACCGGTGCTGCGTCGCCAGGGCGGCTACCAGCCGGGGCTGTGCGGGGACGCCTGCTCGTACGACCCGGTCCGGGCGCGGAAGCTGATCGCGGCGGGCGGCGGGCTGCCCGGCGGCCGGATGACGATCACGTACAACGCCGACACCGGCTCCCACAAGGACTGGGTCGACGCCGTCTGCAACAGCGTCAACACCGTGCTGCGCAGCGACCGGGCGTGCGTCGGCAAACCGGTCGGCACCTTCGCCGACTACCGCAACAAGATGGCCGGGAAGCGGATGACCGGCCCCTTCCGGGCGGGCTGGCAGATGGACTATCCGCTGATCCAGAACTTCCTCCAGCCGCTGTACTACACCGACGCCTCCTCCAACGACGGCCACTGGAGCGACACCGGCTTCGACCGGCTGGTGAACCAGGCCAACGCGGCGTCCGCCGACGGGGCTTCCATCACCGCCTTCCAGGACGCCGAGAAGATCCTCGCCCGGCAGATGCCCGCCATCCCGCTGTGGTACCAGAACGGCAGCGCGGGCTATGCGCCCCGGCTCCGCGACGTGAGGCTCAACCAGTTCAGCGTCCCCGTCTACCACCAGATCAGGGTCGGCTGAGCCATGGGCCGCTATGTGCTGCGGCGGCTGGCGCAGATGATCCCGGTCTTCCTCGGCGCCACCTTCCTGATCTTCTTCATGGTCTACGCGCTCGGCGACCCGGTCGCCGCCCTGTTCGGCGACAAGGCCCCCGACCCCGCCACCGCGGCCCGCATCCGCAAGGACCTCTACCTCGACGAACCGCTGTGGAGCCAGTACGTCCACTACATGGGGCAGGTCTTCGGCGGCCGGTTCGGCACCGCGTTCAATGGCCAGCCGGTCACCGAGCTGATGGCCGACGCGTTCCCCGTCACCCTGCGGCTCACCATCGTCGCCGTCGTCTTCGAGATGGCGCTCGGCATCACCCTCGGCGTGCTCAGCGGACTGCGCCGCGGCCGCGGCCTGGACACCTCGGTGCTGCTGCTCACCCTGGTCGTGGTGTCCATCCCGACGTTCGTCAGCGGCACCGTGCTCCAGTACGTGTTCGGCGTGCGGTGGGGCTGGGCCCGGCCGTCCGTCGCCCCGGAGGCACCGTTCACCGAACTGCTGCTGCCCGGGGTGGTGCTGGGTCTTGTGTCCCTCGCGTACACCACCCGCCTCACCCGCACCTCGCTCGTCGAGAACGCCCGCGCCGACTACGTCCGCACCGCCGTCGCCAAGGGGCTGCCGCGCCGCCGGATCGTCGTCCGGCATCTGCTGCGCACCTCGCTGATCCCGGTGGTGACCTTCATCGGCACCGACATCGGCGCGCTCATGGGCGGGGCCATCGTCACCGAGCGGATCTTCAACATCCACGGTGTGGGCTACCAGCTCTACCAGGGCATCCTGCGCCAGAACTCGCCGACCGTGGTCGGCTTCGTCACCATCCTGGTGATCGTCTTCCTGCTCGCCAATCTGCTCGTCGACCTCCTCTACGCCGTGCTCGACCCGAGGATCCGGTATGCCTGAGCCCTATGAGCCCCTTGAGGCGCGACCCGATACCCCCTCCGACCGGCCGGTGGACCTCGCGGCCACCGGCACCGCGACCCTGGAGAGCGGGCCACGGGGCCGACCGTGGCTGCGCCGCCCCCTGCCGG
>NZ_RIBZ01000852.1:0-21171 GCF_003721215.1 Streptomyces botrytidirepellens | reverse complement strand
GTCCGCGCCGCCGCGCAGGGCCGTCGCCGCGAACGCGGCGAGCCCCGCGGTCGCCGCGGCGAAGACCCAGCCCCCGCGCAGCGCCCCCAGGTCCGGCCGGGCGGCGCCGCCCGTGATGACGACCAGCGCCGCCACTCCCAGGGCCTGGCCGCCCTGCCGGGACATCATCAGCACGCCCGAGCCGAGGGACAGCTGACGGGCCGGAAGCAGTCCGGCGGCGGCGAACATGACCGGCTGGTAGAGCCCCGCGCCGATCCCGGTGAGCACCAGCCCCGGCATGAACACCACGGCGTAGTGTCCGCCGTCGCCGCTTGCGCACAGCAGCCACCACACCGGCCCGGCGGCGAAGCACAGCGCGCCGAGCGCCGCCGAGCGCCGCTCCCCCAGGACCCGTACGAGCCGTCCCGACACGATCGAGACCACCAGCACCGCCAGCGGCCAAGGCGTGATGGCCAGGCCCGCGGCGACGGTGGACCAGCCCCAGACGCCGGTGAACAGGAGCGTCGAGGAGAGCACCATCGCGGCGTAGGCAAGAAAGTAACTGAACAGGCCGAGGGTGGCGGCGGTGAACGCACGGGTCCGGAACAGCGCCGGGTCCACCACCGGGTCCGGGTGGCGGCGCATGTGCGCGACCGCCAGCCCGCCCGTCGCCACACCCCCGGTCAGGAAGCCGAGGGTGGCCGGTGCGCCGTAACCCCAGTCCGGGGCCTCGACGCAGGCGGTGGTCAGGGCGCCGGTGGCGAGGAGCACCAGCAGGGTGCCGAGCGGGTCGAGGCGGCGGCGCTCACTGCCCGCGGGTCCGGTGCGCGGCAGCAGCCGCAGCCCCGCCGCCCAGGCGGCCAGCACCACGGGCGCGTTGATCAGGAAGATCCACCGCCAGTCGGAGGCGGCGAGCAGTCCGCCCGCCACGGGTCCCGAACTGGCCGCGACCGCACTGACCGCCGTCCACACACCGACCGCCGTCGGCCGCTCGCGCGCGGGGAAGGCGGGCAGCGCCAGCGCGAGGGAGGTGGGCACCAGAACGGCCGCCGCCGCGCCCTGCACCACGCGCGCAGTGACGAGCGCGCCGAGCCCGGGGGCCGCCCCACAGGCGACCGACGCCAGCCCGAACAGCACCATGCCGGTCAGGAACGAGCGTCGGCCGCCGATCGCGTCGGCCAGCCGCCCGGCCGGGATCAGCAGCGCCGCGAGCACGATGGTGTAGGCGTTGAGCACCCAGGACAGCTCGGCGGTGGTGGCCGAACGGAAGTCCGCGCCGATCGCAGGAAAGGCGATATTGACCGCGATCATGTCAAGCACGGCGAGGAACTGGGCCGCCGATGCGACCGCGAGGATCAGCCAACGCCGGGGATCCGGGGGCGTGTCGGGAGCGGGCGCGCCGGGAGTGGGCGCACCACTCCCCGGCGGTTTCGTGGAAGGGAGCGTCATGCCCATCCAGCATCGGCGGTGCGGCCCGCCACCACGAGTGGCAAGACTGACAGCACGCGCTACATTCTTGCCATGCGCCGCTCCATCGCCCTCGCCGTCACCGAAGGCATGCCGATCTTCGATCTGGCCGTCCCCTGCCATGTCTTCGGCGCCGACCGTCCCGAACTGCCCGACGACTGGTACGACCTGCGGGTCTGCGCGATCGGACCGGGGCGCGGGCGGACCGGGGCCCCGGTGGCCACCCGCTCCTGGTTCGCCGCGCACACCCCGTACGGGGCGGAGGAACTGGTCCGCGCCGACACCGTGATCGTCCCGGCGTCCGCCGATGTACGCGGCGACCCGCCCGCTGAGCTGGTCGACGCCCTGCGCGAGGCCCACGCGCGCGGCGCCCGCATCGTGTCGCTGTGTTCGGGTGCGTTCACCCTCGCCGCGACCGGGCTGCTCGACGGGCGGACGGCGGCCACCCACTGGATGTACGCGGCGCTGTTCGCCGAGCGCTATCCGGCCGTACGCCTCGATCCGTCGGTGCTGTACGTCGACCACGGCGACGTCCTCACCGGAGCGGGCTCGACCGCGTGCGTCGACGTCTGTCTGCACCTGGTCCGCGAGGACTACGGCAGCGAGGCGGCCAACACCCTCGCCCGGCAGCTCGTGGCGCCCGCCCACCGGCCCGGCGGCCAGGCCCAGTACATCGAGACGCCGCTGCCCGAGCGCACCGACGACTCGCTCGCCCCGCTGCTGCACTGGGCCACCGAACACCTCGCGGAACCGCTGACCCTCGCCGACCTCGCCCGCCGCGCCCGCACCAGCCCGCGCACCCTGGCGCGGCGCTTCCACGCCGCCACGGGGACGACACCGCTGCGCTGGGTCCAGGGCCAGCGCATCGCGCGGGCCCGGGCGCTGCTGGAGGGCGGTGATCTGCCGGTGGAGCGGATCGCGGAGCTGTGCGGGCTGGGCACGGCGGCCAATCTGCGGCGCCACTTCACCCGGGCGGTGGGGGTGCCGCCGCATGACTACCGCCGTGCGTTCCGGGCCCGGGAGTCGGCGGTGTCCGCCATCTGATCCCGGGCCCGCCAAGGGTCACAGCCGCGACGTCCACGGCCCGGGGATCACCTGGCAGCTACGCGGCCCGGGAGCCACCTCCCCGCTACAGCCGCGGGTCCACCGGCTCCGACTCCAGGGCCAGCACCGCGAACACCGCCTCGTGCACCCGCCACAGCGGCTCCCCGTCCGCCAGCCGGTCCAGGGCCTCCAGCCCCAGCGCGTACTCCCGCAGGGCGAGCGAGCGCTTGTGGCCGAGGTGGCGCTGACGCAGCTGGTCCAGGTTTTCCGGGCGGGTGTACTCCGGGCCGTAGACGATCCGCAGGTACTCCCGGCCCCGGCACTTCACGCCCGGCTGGACCAGTCGGCCGTCGCCCTTGCGGACGAAGCCCTGGAGGGGCTTGACGACCATGCCCTCGCCACCGGCCTCCGTCAGCTCCCGCCACCACGCGACGCCTTCGGCCACCGCCGCGTCGTCCTCGGTGTCGACTATGAGGCGGCGGGTGGGGGCGAGCAGCGGGCCGCCGTCCGGTCCCGGCTTCTCCGCCTCGATCATGCGGTCGATCAGGGCGAGTTGCCGGTCGTGCGGAAGCGCGGCGAGGCTGCGGCCCTGGGCGGCCAGGATCTGGAACGGGGCCATCCGTATGCCGTCCAGCCCGTCGACCGGCCAGCAGTAGCGTCGGTACGCCTCGGTGAACGCGGCCGCGTCCACGGCCCGCCCGCGCTGCTTGTCGAGGAGCGCGGACACCTCGACACCGCGCGCCGCCGCGCCCTCCAGCGCCGAGAGCACCCCGGGGAACACGGCGCCCGAGGCCGCGCCCACCGCCGCGTACTGGTTGCGCAGCAGCCCCGCGGCCTTGAGGGACCACGGCATCAACTCGGCGTCCAGCAGCAGCCAGTCGGTCTCCAGCTCCTGCCACAGACCGGCGCCCTCGATGCCGCCGCGCACCCCGGCGAGGACGGATTCGGTCAGCCGCGGGTCGTCGAAGAACGGCCGCCCGGTGCGCGTGTACACCATGCCGGATACGCCGTCGGGCGACCCGAAGCGCTCCTTCGCCACCTCCGGGTCGCGGCAGACCAGCGCCACCGCCCGGGACCCCATGTGCTTCTCCTCGCAGATCACCTGGCGCACCCCGTCCGCGCGGTAGGCGGCGAACGCCTCCGCCGGGTGCTCCAAGTAGCCCTCCTCGGTCGAGGTGGCGGCGGGCGCCATGGTGGGCGGGAGGTAGGCGAGCAGCCGAGGGTCGACGGCGAAGCGGCTCATGACCTCCAGGGCCGCCGCCGCGTTCTCCTCCTTGACCGCGATCCGGCCCATGTGCCGGGTCTCGACGATACGGCGGCCGCGCACATCGGCGAGGTCGAGCGGACGGCCGTCGGTACCGCCCGGGGCCTCGTTGCCCAGCGGTCTGACCGGCTCGTACCAGACCCGCTCGGCCGGGACGTCCACGATCTCGCGCTCCGGCCAGCGCAGCGCGGTCATCCGGCCGCCGAAGACACAACCGGTGTCCAGGCAGATGGTGTTGTTGAGCCACGATGCCCGAGGGGTCGGGGTGTGTCCGTAGACGACCGCGGCGCGGCCCCGGTAGTCCTCGGCCCACGGGTAGCGCACCGGCAGGCCGAACTCGTCGGTCTCACCGGTCGTCTCCCCGTACAGCGCGTGGGAGCGCACCCGGCCCGAGGTGCGGCCGTGGTACTTCTCGGGCAGCCCGGCGTGACAGACCACCAGCGCCCCGCCGTCCAGCACATAGTGGCTGACCAGCGACTCGATGAACTCCCGCGCCCGGTCGGCGAACTCCGGGTCCGCGGCGTGCTCGCGGTCCAGCTGCTCGACCGTCTCGGCGAGGCCGTGGATGAGCTTGACCTTGCGGCCCTTGAGGTAGCGGGCGAGCTTGTTCTCGTGGTTGCCGGGCACGCACAGCGCCGTCCCGGAGGCGACCATGCCCATCACCAGGCGCAGCACCCCGGGGCTGTCCGGCCCGCGGTCGACGAGGTCGCCGACGAAGACGGCGGTGCGCCCCTCGGGGTGGACGGCGTCGACCGGGCGGCCCTGCCCGTCGCGGCGCAGGGCGTATCCGAGCTTGCCCAGCAGGGTTTCCAGCTCGGAGCGGCAGCCGTGGATGTCACCGATGATGTCGAACGGGCCGGTGAGGTGGCGCAGATCGTTGTAGCGGCGCTCGATCGCGATCTCCGCGGCCTCGACCTGCTCGGCGCCGCGCAGGATGTGCACCTTGCGGAACCCCTCGCGCTCCAGGGACTTCAGGGAGCGGCGCAGCTCACGACGCTGACGCGGGATGACGTGGGAGGGCATGTCGGCCCGGTCGGGTCGGGCCGCGTTGCGCCGCGCGCATTCGCCCTCGGGGACGTCGAGGACGATCGCGACCGGCAGGACGTCGTGCTCACGCGCCAGCTGGATCAGGCTGCGGCGGGCCTCGGGCTGGACGTTGGTCGCGTCGACCACGGTCAGCCGCCCGGCCGCCAGCCGCTTGCCCGCGATGTAGTGGAGCAGGTCGAAGGCGTCCGGGGTGGCGCTCTGGTCGTTCTCGTCGTCGGAGACCAGGCCCCGGCAGACGTCGGACGAGACGATCTGGGTCGGCAGGAAGTGGCGCCGGGCGAAGGTGGACTTGCCGGAGCCGGTGGTGCCGACGAGGACCACGAGGGACAGGTCGGGCACGCCGAGGCTGCGCCTGTCGAGCGTCATGGTGGCGTCGGTCATGCGGCGGCCTCCTTCGGTGACGTGGTCGGTGTCGTGGTCGGTGTCGTGCCGGTCGTGGTGCTGGTGGTCGTGCTCGTTGTGCCCGTCTCCCCGGTCTCCTGCCGGAAGAGCGCGAGCTGGGTCGGTGCGCCGACCTCGGGGTCCTCGGGGCCGACGGGACGGAACTCAACCGCATAGCCGTGCCGTTCGGCCACTCCCCGCGCCCAGTCGCGGAACTCCTCCCGCGTCCACTCGAAGCGGTGGTCGGGGTGGCGGACCTGCCCGGCGGGCAGGGACTCCCACCGCACGTTGTACTCGACGTTGGGCGTGGTCACCACGACGACCGTGGGCCGGGCGGCGCCGAACACCGCGTACTCCAGGGCGGGCAGCCGGGGCGGATCCACGTGCTCGATCACCTCGCTGAGCACCGCAGCGTCATAGCCGGTCAGCCGGGAGTCGGTGTACGCGAGCGAGCCCTGCGTCAGCTTCAGCCGCGCCGACTGCCGCTCGGGCATCCGGTCCAGCCGCAGCCGCCGCGCCGCCTCGTTCAGCGCGCGTATCGACACATCGACACCGACGATCTCGGTGAACCGCGCGTCCTTGAGCAGCTCGCCCAGCAACTGGCCCTGGCCGCAGCCGAGATCCAGCACCCGGGACGCCCCCGCTGCCCGCAGCGCGTCGAGGATCGCCTCGCGCCGCCGCACGGCCAGCGGCACCGGCCGCGGCGTGCCCTCCCCCTCCGGCTCCACCTCTTCCCGCTCCCCCTGCTCCGTCGGCTCCGTCTGCCCTGCCTGCTCCGTCCGTCCTGCCTCCTCCGTCTGTCCTTCCTGCTCGGCGAACTCGGCGGCCACTTCCTCCACCGCGTTGTCGATCTCCTCCACCTCGGCGTCGTCCGTCTCCGCGAGCCGCGCCAGCTCCAGCCGCTCCAGCGCGCTGCGGGTCAGCGACCAGCGGCGGGCCAGATACCGGTTGGTGATCAGCCGCTGCTCGGGGTGGTGCTCCAGCCAGCCCTCGCCGGAACGCAGCAGCTTGTCCACCTCGTCCGGGGCGACCCAGTAGTGCTTCGCGTCGTCCAGCACCGGCAGCAGCACATACAGATGGCGCAGCGCGTCGGCGAGCCGCAGCTCGCCCTCCAGCACCAGCCGTACGTACCGCGAGTCGCCCCACTGCGGGAACCGCTCGTCCAGCGGCACCGGCTCGGCCGTCACCGCCCAGCCCAGCGGTGCGAAGAGCCGCTCGACCAGGGCGGCGCCGCCGCGGGCGGGCAGTGCGGGCACCTCGATCCGCAGCGGCAGCGGCCGCTCCGGCAGCTCGGGCCGCGCCTTGCAGTGTCCCCTCAGGGCGCTGGAGAAGACGGTGCTCAGCGCGACGGCCAGCAGCGAGGAGGCCGCGTACGGACGGTCGTTGACGTACTGGGCGAGTGCGGAGTCGGGCGCGCCGCCCCGTCCCTTGCCCCGGCCCCGCCGCACCAGCGCGACGGGGTCGACCTCCAGCAGCAGCGCCGCCGTGCAGCGCTCGGCGTCGGCCTCGGGATAGAGGACGTGCGCGGTGCCGTGGGAGGTCGAGAACCGCTGCGCCTTGTCGGGGTGCTTGTGCAGCAGAAACCCGAGGTCGGTCGCGGGGCGCTCGATGGTGCCGGTGGTGGATATCGTCAAGAACACCCGTCCGAGTATCGCCGGGTGCGAGCCCCCTTACCTAATGGTTTCTCACCACGCCCGCCAGCTCGGCGATCCGGTCCGGCCCGACCCGGCAGCAGCCGCCGATGAGCCGCGCGCCGGCATCCCGCCATCCCTTCACCCGTGCCGGGTCGAAGGTCGACCGCCCGCGCCAGCTCCGGGCCGCCGCGTCCCACTCCTCTCCGCTGTTCGGATACACCACCACCGGCTTTCCGGTGGCCTCGGCCGCGATCTCCACGGCCCGGTCCGCGTCGCCCGGCTCGCAGCAGTTGACGCCGACGGCGATCACCTGCTCGTTCCCGGCGGCGACGGCGAACGCGTCCCGGAGCGGCTGCCCGGCCCGGGTGGCCTCCCCCGCGATGCTGTACGACAGCCAGACGGGCACCCCGCAGCCCTCGACGGCCCGCAGCATGGCCGCCGCCTCGTCGGCGTCCGGCACCGTCTCCAGGGCGAGCACATCGGGCCCGGCCGCGACCAGCGCCTCGATCCGCGGCCGGTGGAACCGCTCCAGCTCGGCCACGCTCAGCCCGTACCGCCCCCGGTACTCGCTGCCGTCGGCCAGCATCGCCCCGTAGGGCCCCACGGAGGCCGCCACCCACACCGGGGCGGCCGGGTCGGCCGCTCCCCCGGCCGCGCCGCGCGCCAGCTCGACGCTGCGGCCCAGCAGCGCCGTGGCGTCCTCGCGGGCCACGCCCCGGTGGGCGAAGCCCTCGTAGGTGGCCTGGTAGCTGCTGGTGATGAGCACCCGTGCGCCCGCCCGCACATACGCGGCGTGCGCCGCCTCGATCTGCCCCGGGTCATCGGCGAGCAGCCGGGCCGACCACAGCTCGTCGGAAAGGTCGCAGCCCTGCGCCTCCAGCTGGTTGGACAGCCCGCCGTCGAGGACGAGCGGCCCGCCTTCCAGAGCGGTGGCCAGTGGCGTAGGTGGGACGGACATCACGGGTACTCCTGGTGGTTCGGTGAGCCACGCGGGCTCGGTCGGCCCGTCGGCCGGGCCCGGCCGACGGGTCGGTGGGGCTGGTCAGCCCAGCTGGGCCTGGACCTGGGATGAAATCAGCTCAAGGTGATCGAGGTCGTCGAGGTCCAGGATCTGGAGGTAGACCCGGGACGCCCCGGCCTCCGCATAGCGGCCGATCTTCTCGACCACCTCGGCAGGGGAGCCCGCCAGCCCGTTCTCCTTCAGCTCCTGGACCTCACGGCCGATCGCCGCGGCCCGCCGGGCGACCTCGGCGTCGTCCTTGCCCACGCAGGCCACCAGCGCGTTCGAGTACACCAGGTCGTCGCCCTTGCGCCCGGCCTCCTCGGCGGCCGCCCGCACCCGGCCGAACTGGCGCTCGCTGTCCTCGACCGACGCGAACGGCATGTTGAACTCGTCCGCGAACCGCGCGGCCAGCCGCGGGGTGCGGGTCGGCCCCTGGCCGCCGACCAGCACCGGCACCCTGCCCTGGGCGGGCTTGGGCAGCGCGGGCGAGTCGGTGAGCTGGTAGTGCGCACCGTCATGGCTGAAGGTCTCGCCGACCGGCGTCTTCCACAGGCCGGTGACGATGGCCAGCTGCTCCTCCAGCCGCGCGAACTTCTCCTTCGGGAAGGGGATGCCGTACGCGGTGTGCTCCTGCTCGTACCAGCCCGCGCCCAGGCCCAGCTCGACTCGTCCACCCGACATCTGGTCGACCTGCGCGACCTGGATCGCGAGGACGCCCGGCAGCCGGAAGGTGGCGGCGGTCATCAGGGTGCCCAGCCGGATCCGCTTGGTCTCGCGGGCCAGCCCGGCCAGGGTGAGCCACGCGTCTGTCGGGCCCGGCAGTCCGTCGACATCCCCCATGTGCAGGTAATGGTCGGAGCGGAAGAAGGCGTCGAACCCGAGGTCTTCGGTGGCCTTCGCAACGGACAGCAGAGTCTCGTAGGTCGCCCCCTGCTGGGGCTCGGTGAAAATGCGGAGATCCATGCACCCCATCCTGCCTTCTCATGCCGCACCACCCCACTCCCCACCCCACTCCAGCCCCGTGAGGTGCCTCAGCATCCCGAGCACCCGGTCCCTCGCCTCGTCCGCCGCGTCGATCGCCTCGACGCACTGCCAGTACAGCGCCTCCTCCTCCGTGCTGGAGGCGACGCCCACCAGCGCGAATCCCGCCTCCGCCAGCAGATCCCCCAGCGCCAGCAGCACGCCTCTGGGGTCCCGCACCTCCGACAGCTGAGCCGCCCGTAAGCCCGCGCCGCGCAACGCGGGATGGTGCAGCGCCGGGTGAAACAGCGCCCCGCGCGCCCTGCCGCCCGCCTCGCACAGGCCGCGCGCCTCCGCCCGCGCCGCCGCCGGGCCGCTCACCATGAAGTATCCGCCGACCGCTTCCGCCAGCGCCTGGACCTGCCAGGCCTCGGCCACGATGTCGTGCACGCCTCCGGCCTTCGCCAGGGCGTGCCGGGTGACACCGATCAGCCGCATCGCGTCCATGCCCCGAACCCCTCTCAACGGACTTTCCGCACCCGTCACTCCTCCACTACCCAGAGTGATGACTAACAGGCCGAAAAGCTAGGGGAATTCAGGAATCTGTTGACAACAGTTGCGTTGTGGATAACTTTGCCACTACTGAGAGTGACGAACGGGGCCTCCAGGCGCCGCAACCGGGAACCGGCCCTCATTGCGGTCGATCTTCGCGGCCAGCGCGGCGAGCGCGTCGATCCCCAGCACCTCGCAGAACTGGAGCAGATACGCCAGCACATCGGCGACCTCGTCCTCGACCCGGGCCGCCTTCCCCGGCTCCCCCATCACCCGCGCCGATTCCTCCGGCGTCAGCCACTGGAAGATCTCCACCAGCTCCGACGCCTCGACGCTCAGCGCCGCCGCGAGGTTCTTCGGGGTGTGGTACTGCTGCCAGTCGCGCGCCGCCGCGAAGGCCGCCAGCCTGCGCTGGAGGCCCGCCACATCAAGGCCGTCGGATCGTCGCTCACACGCGGCGGAACGCGCACCGGACTCGGGTTCAAGAGACTCGCTCACGCTCCAGGTTTACCACCGTGACAGGAGCGTCCCCCGTGACGGGGGCGTCCCCGACCGCCCCCGCCACGTCCCCCACGGTCCCCACCAGCCGGATGTGCCCCCGTGCGCACATCCGGACCGCCACCCCCAGCAGCTCCCGCGCCTGCCTCCGGTCCAGGCAGCGGTCGAAACCGTCCGCCAGCACCGTCAGCACCTGCCGCGCGGGAAGCACATCCGCCGCCGGTTCCATCGCCAGCACCCCCGGACCGGTCAGCAGCACCAGCGCGAGCGCCAGGTAGCGCAACTCCCCGTCGCCCAGCCGCTCCACCGGCATCGCGCCCAGCTCCCCCTGCTCCACCAGGGCCCGCACCCCTCCTCCCCCGGCCCCCTCCGTCACCAGGCCCTCCACCGGCCCCGCGCACCCCGCCCGCACCGCCGCGACCAGCGCCGCGTGCCGGGAGACGCACTCCCGGCTGGTGCGCCGCAGCACCGCCGCCAGGTTCTCGCAGCCGCCGCGCAGCCGCCCGTCGCGCGGCGCCGCCGGCGCCCGCATCCGATCCGGCCGCGGATCGCAGGCGAACACCGAACGCAACGCGATCACCACCTGCTCGGCCCCGGCCAGCGCCAGCCGCTGCCCCTCGGTGATGCCCGCCACCCGCAGCGGCAGCAGCGAGGTCGCCAGCCGGTCGTCGGGCAGCGGAGCCCGGGTGACCGCGACCGCCCCCGCCGTGTGCCAGGCGGCCTGGACGGAGCGCCGCTCCGGGTCGCGCAGCGCCGTCTCCAGCAGCGTCTCCCCCGCCCCCGTCAACCGCTCGCCCACGATGCGCAGTTCGGGCTCGGCCTGTACGGCGACATCCAGCCGCACCGGCCCGACCGGGCCGTCCACGGTGCACCCGATGCGGAAGCCGCGCCGCCCCTGCCGGTCCGGCCGCGCCCGGCGCGGGATGTACGACGCCGGCTCGCGGAACACCTCCGCGAGCCGGGCGCCACCCGCCAGGCGCGCGAGCGCCGCGTACGCCTCCAGCACGCCCGATTTACCGCTTCCGCTCGGCCCGGCGAACAGCGTCAGCGGCCCCAGGGAAAAGACCGCACGTCGATGGGACTTGAAGGCGGACAGCCTCAACTCGGTCACGGCGGGCCGCAGCCCGGATGCGCTCATGCCCGGAACATATCTGTGGCGCATACCGCCGAACCGTTACTCCTTCCGTATCTTCCTACCATCGGGGGATGGTGGATGTGACCGAAGATGACCACGGGGGTGCACGATGGCCGACAGCACGTTCTGGATCGCGGCCCTCACCGGCGGCACCGCCGTAGTAGCCAGCTGGGTCACCAGCCGCGGCAACACCCGCGCCGCCCAGATCCAGGCCGACACCGCTGCACGCGCCCAGCAGACGGAGCGGCTGCGCGACAGCAGGCGGACCGCGTACCTGGAGCTGATCGAACAGATCCACACCATGGGCGACTTCTACTGGGAAGTCTCCGCCGCCCAGCGGAACGGCGACTTCCGCAGCCGCCCCGCCCTGCTGGACGAGATCATCGAGCGCGAGCGCGACCACTACGGAAAGCTGCGGCACTGCGCGCGGGTGGTCGAGCTGGAGGGCCCTGCCGCCGCGGGCGAGGCGGCGCACAAACTCCAGAAGTCAACCGGCCGGTTCCACCGCTCACTCCAGGCCATGGCCGCCGACGAGCCGGAGGCGATACGCCGCTTCAACGACGCCTACAGCCCCTTCTGGGCCGCCCTCGGGGACTTCGTGGACGTCGCGAAGACATCGCTCCAGGAGCCGTAGCCCCGGGGGGGGCAACCTTCGGCTTCACTCGGCTGTCTATCTGCGATGAGATGCGGCGTCTGAAGTCCGAGGCCCGGGGGGAATCCGCATGAATCGCACCGTACGTACCGCCGTCTTATCCGTCGCCCTCACCGGCCTCGTCGCGCTCGGCCTCTCCGCCTGTTCGGAGGAGGAGGCCGTCGATGCCGTCGACAAGGTGGTGGACCAGACATACGAGGTCACTTACGAGGTGACGGGGAAGAACGTCGCCTCGATCGAGTTCAACGGGGGCGGCGGCAAGGCCATGGACCCCGAGACCACGACGGTGGAGAAGCCCGCGCTGCCCTGGAAGAAAACGGTGACACTCCGGGGCATCATGCCGTCGGCGGTGATGCCGATCTCCTCCGACCCATCGGTGAGCTGCACGATCGTGCACAAGGGCAAGGTCATCGCGGAGGAGAAGGGCGAAAGCCTGATCAACGCCGGTGGTTGCGTCGCTGAGTCGCCGATCGGCACGTAGGTCCCGGCAGTTCCTCAAGCATGGGCCCGCCACCACGAGGTCCAGCTCGCGCCCGCGTCGATGCTCCCCGCAGGCGATCCGTCGGGCGCACCCGGCTTGCCCCACCGCCGAGGCTCTCGGGTACGGCGTGTTCGAAGCATCACTGGCGGGCGAGTTCCTCGAAGGGCGCGCTCCGACCGCCGGTGATGCCCGGCGCTGACCGCCGCCAGGACCGCCGCGTACGAGGTCGGGTCCGAGATCGAGGGCTCCTCCCGCAGCAGCACTCGACCTGCAAGCGAGTACGGCATGCTTGAGTCCCGCGCCCTCCCCTTCGTCCGCACGGTTTACCGGTCCTCAGACAGGGGTGGGACAGTGAGGATCTTCCGATAGTGGTCCGCCGGGTAGGGCTCGCCCACGGGCTTCCCGGCAACCTCGACCCACGCGTGGGCGTCGAACGGGCTCGTGCGCACACCCGTACACCAGGTTGGCCACACTCCGCGGCTCCTGCACAACAGCGCAACGGCCAGGGACCGTTGAAGGCACGCCAGCCCGGCGCAGCGCAGGCTCGCCGACACGATCGCCCGCCTGGCGTCGAGCACCTGCCCCTCGGTGGCGGGGCGGGCGCCACGGCGGAGGAATGCGAGGACCGCGCACACTTTCACTGGTTTGAGCCCGCTCAGCAGGCGTGCCGCGCCGACGGCGATCATCGGTCCGACGCGCTTGTGCAGTGGCACACGGTCACGGTCCGGCAGAGCGTGGGGAACACTCAACGGGGCTCCTCGAGCAGCTTGGCAGCGCGCAGTTGGATAATCAGTGACGTGACATCGCGCTGCGCCTGGCCGGGATCGGCGCCGTGGCGGGTGACGAGATCGCTCGCGACTTCCCCGTGCGTGCAGCCCTTGAGCAGGCGGCGCAACACGAGCATGCCTGTGACGTTGAGCTGCCAGTAGCGGCCGGTGTGCTGGTGCAGCAGTATGGCGCCGTCCTCGGTCTCGGCGACGGCGACGTCGGGGTTGAGGCTCAAGGGCATCACTGCCTCCCACGGTGGACCGGAAGTTGTCTGGCGACGCGCACCCAGGTCTCGCAGCCCAGGAGTTGCTCGACGCCGATGTCCCTGGAGGAGTCCGCGTGCGGTGTCAGGAGATGGCTGCGCAGCGCGTCCACGTCGATCATCCCCATGTCGGCCAGCAGCGAGTCGGAGAAGACATCGAGGAGCGCGGACAGGTTGCGTCGGCGCCCGGCGCGCAGGTCCGCGCTGAAGTCACCCTTGGTGGTCCGGTTCAGCACGACGTCGGGTACGAGACCCCGCATCGAAGCGGCGAGCAGGGGCTTATAGCGCCACGGAGTGACGCGCTCGTGCAGACGTACCGCCAAGGCCGCCTCGACGACCCGGTCGTCGAGGTACGGCAGATGCAGTCGGACTCCGGCCGTTTCGAACAGACGGGAGAGCTGCCGGTAGGCCGGCGCTGTGGTCCGCAGTGCGGCCAGGAACTGGTGCTGGCCCCGGTCCCGGGCGAAGGGCTCGGCGTACTCGGCGGTTTCCCTGAGGGCCTGCCGTGCGGCGTCCACCGCCTGCCCGGTCGCCCAGACCGGAGCGCGCAGTGCCGTCAGGCCCCAGCCCAGGGACGGAGCGCGGCGGGACGGCGGCGGCTGCGTCAGCCGGTCGGCCTGTGCGTCCCACCACCCCGGCACTCCTCCGCCCCGTACCAGCTGGGTGAGGGTTTCCGTCCATGGCCAGCGCTGAAGGGCTCGGTGGCCGCGCAGATGCCGTACCGCGGTGAGAGGGCGGCGGCGCGCCAACCGGTGCAGGTAGCCGGGGAAGCGGCTGAACAACTCGTCGGCGCCGTGACCCGCCAGGTGCCACCGGACACCGTGCTCGGAGAGCAGGTGGGCCGAGTACCGCATCCGTTTCAGGGTGCGCGTGTAGAGGTAGGGCCGCTCGGTGTCGGCCGGTGCCTGGGGATCCGCGAAAACAGGCGGCAGCTCGTGCTGCCCGACCACGAGATGGTGTGCCCCGGGAAGGGAGCGCGCGGCTTCCGCGGCGAAGTACGTGTCGTCGTTTCCCGCGTCGGCCTCGGCCCACCGGAAGGTCGACAGGTCGGGGGTGTGCCGTGCGGCGAGAAAGCACAGGGACGTCGAATCCATGCCGCCCGACAGATCCGCACCGAGCGGTTCCCCGTTCGTCTGGCGGCCGTCCACGGCGGTGACCAACGCGGTTCTGAGCTTCGCCGCGCCTTCGGGCAGGGACAGGGCGGGCTCCGGTGCCTGCCACCACCGCTCCTCACGGGCACGGTGCGGCTCGAGCACGAGGCAGTGGTCGTGCGGCACCGTGGCCACACCGGACCAGAGGCTGCGGTCGGCGAGCGGAGGTGGCAGCATGCCCCCGCACACGACGCGTGCCGCCAAGGTGCGCTCGTCCACGCCCGCCCCGGTCATTGACGCCAGGGCATCGGCCCGGTCGGCCGCGACCGTCAGATCGCCCAGCCGGGTATGGAACACCTGGCGCAATCCGGAGTGACTGCCCTGGACGCGTACCGAGCCGTCGACAGCGGCCAGCAGGTGGTGGCTGCCCGGCAGCTCTCGGGCGAGAGCGTCCACGTCGGACAGCGTACGGACGCGTAGGCACAGTTCGGTGAGCCGGGCGGTGGTGACCGGGCAGACCCCGATCACCACCACTCGCACCGGGCCTGCCGCCGCCTGGCGGACCTCGTCCGCCTCCCAACTGCCCACCACCCAGGGACGCCCCGACGGGTGGGGTATCAGCCGCGGAGCCTCGAACGGACACACGTCGTCAAGAAGTGACGTCTCCGGCTGGTCCGGAAAGACGACGAATCCGGTGCGATATCTCATGCCTCAGACGTGTTCGCCGATGATGTCGGTGTACCGGCTGCCGAATCCGAGGGTGTCTTCGGAGAACTCACCGACCGCCACCAGCGTCGGCGGCTCGTAGCACTCGGCGTCCAGCGATTCGATCGCCTTCTCGTTTTCCACGAATTCCTCCCGATAGTTGAATGGACCCTTGCCTCAAGAACTCATTGGCGCACGGAAATAAATAGGGGCTGGACCGCACGCAGCTCATTGAGGCCACACGTCAGTCCGGCGCATACCCTGTTACGGGGCAAGCCGTTCTGAACCGGTGTGGCCAGTCTTCCACTTTCTTCCCTCGATGAAAACACCGAAGGCGGCGGATCGATTTTCAGTGCACCGAAGTCGACGGGACGCCACCATGAAGGACCCGTTGTCCTGTCGACAGGACAGTACGGCGGTTTCCTTGAGTAATCGCCGCAATCATTGACGCGCCTCGTGGGCCTCTATGCCTCACCGTCACTGATTCAGTCAGAGCGTGAAAGGTGAGTGCCATATGTTCGTCCCCCGCCATGACCGGGAACCAGACGTCTCATGGATGGTCGATCTGATGCGCGGGAACCCGCCGGCGCTGATGGCCGGCGCCCGGGCTCCCGGAGACGGTCCCTTCGCCGCCCACCTTCCGGTCATCACACTGGGCGGCGATGGACATCGGCCGGGTGGTCCTGATCACGTTCGCAAGTCAACACGCGTACGACTCGCCCACCGTCTACGACGTGACGCCCGCCGCCCCGGCGCCGAACTCCACCTCGGCGCATGTGCACGGCGTGGTGGAGAAGATCGAGTCGGCGGAGGGGACACCGGGCGTCGTGCAGTCGACCGCGCCGGCCTTCGGGAAGGAATTCGGCAACTGCTGGGACAGGACCGAATCGTCGGCTGTTTCCGGAAGACCGCCCTCAGCGTCGAGGCCTCTCTCGTCCGGTGGCCAAGTGCGAGGGCATGTTCCCCCTCGGCCACGAACGAGATCCCGATGTCCGCGAGCGGGTGGAGCGGTCGTTCGCCTGGCGCGGATGCACCAGGCACGCGCAGACGGCCGGACTCATGGGCCGTTCGCCGTTGGGATCCCTTCTCACGATGGGCGGGGTCCGCACCCGTCACGGGGTGCGGACCCGCGGCTGTCACTGCCCCGGACGGACGCCTGTCCCGCCTCCGGCGCGACGGTCGCACCGGTCGGTGCCGGGGAGCTGGTCATTCGAGGGGGAGCTGCCGCTCGGCCTCCTTCAACACCTGGGCGGCGGCGGCGTCGAGGGTGTCCATCACCCAGTCCGCCAACTCGGTGCCGGACTGGGCCGCCGCCTTGTGCCACCACTTCAGCCGGTTGTCGGGCACGGCGAGCCGGCGCGTCGTCGCCTCGACCGTCGCCTGCGGGGTCCCCTCGCGCTGGGCCCGGATGGCGTTGCGCAGTTGCTTGGTGGTCCACTTCATCCGCTCGGCGCGGTCGAGCCAGGTCTCCTGCTCGCCGACGGGCAGGGACGCCAGCTCGGCGTGATGCTGGAAACTGAGCGCAGGCCGTCGCCGGCGCAACTCGAACCGCCGGGAGACCCACGCGTAGTTGCGCAGCGTCTGATATTGCAGCCCCGCCGCGCGAATGCCGCGCTCATAGCGGTCGGCGTAGTGGTCCTTGCCGTAGACGAGCCAGTCACCGAGCCACCATGACGACGAATTGAGCAGCCCGGAGAGCTGACGCCCAGCCCGCTCCCACTCCTCGAAGGCGAGTCCCACAGGTATGTGCAGCCCCACCTTCGTGGTAAGCACTTGATCACGCCGCGACTCCGCCTCGTTGGCTCTTCGGGCCCTCGGCACCGTCTCGGCTGCTCTGTCGAACGAAAGCGCCTTGGCGTCTTTGCACTCTTCGACCTGATTCCTCATCATGCCTCCGTGTCAACGCGCGTATCAACCGAGCGAGTCCGCGGTGGCTCCCCATGCACACAGAAAGCGTTCACCCCGTTTTTGCACAGACATGCCGAAAGCAGTGGCCACCGCCCACAGGCGAAATGCCGCCGACCTGAAATGAGCCGGGCATTGTCGCGGTTCCCGGAGAGATCGAGGTGGCCAACCGTCATGCTTCCGAGTAGATCCTGCCACCAATGCAAGCGCAAGGATCTTGGCGCCATCGAGTGCTACTTTACAGAGTTCGAACATTCCCCCGGTCCAGCGATCCCGTCACCGATTGGCGTGATCTGAATGCACATGCCAAGTCCGCCCTGCCCTGGATCTGCCGCCGACGCGGATCGTAGCCCGCTTGGGGCGAGGTACCCGTCACCCCCCGCCGCTCCCCCCTGGCAGGACGCCACGCGCCCAGCGTTCCCGCAGATCAGGGTCCTACGGCCGAATAGCCCGGACGCCTCGGTCGACGACTGGGGCGAGCAGCCGACCCCTTTGAACGTCCGAGCGGAACCCACCCGTCCTCCCGCTGACGGCTGCCGCAAGGCCATGCGCCACCCGAGGCGCCAGAACAAGCCAGCCAGCCGAATGAAGTGGCGCCACAGCGAAGGTGCGACCTAGACTCTGCCCCTACAAGTCCAGTAGCGTCGGGGGAGTTATTGCGGCATGCTTGCGGCCCGTGCGGACGCCTCGTCGACACCATGCGACGCGTCACTCGCCAGCCATTCAGAAGCCACTCTGGATCGTTTCAGCAGAACGATCTTCAGAAGTTTACGCCGGGCTGATCAACGCAAGTGGGCGCACGCCTATCTGAACGGGTTGCTCGTCACGCCGGGTAAGAAGTCGGTGCGCCGGCTCGCCGCCGCGATCTCGTCCGACCCGTCCGTCGTACAGTCGCTGCGTCAGTTCGTCAGCCTCAGCCCGTGGGACTTCGACTCGGTCATGGAGGAACTCACCTGCTGGGTGGCGGATCACCGGACCGAAGCCGTCTGGCCCCTCGGCCGGGTCATCCTGCCCAAGCGCGGTGATCGGTCGGTGGGGGTGCACCGCTACTTCGACCTGTCCTCGGGCCGCACGCTCAACTGCCAGCTGGGACTGGGATCGTTCCTGTGCGTGGGCACCGCTCGGGTTCCCGTCGACTGGTGCCTGCACCTGCCGCCGTACTGGATCGAGGACCGCGACCGGCGCAGGGACGCACGCATACCGGACTCCGAGGAGTACCGGCCGCTGTGGGCGCACGCGCTCCGGCTCGTCGACCGGCTGTCAGCCCGTACGGGCTCGTCGTCCGCCGTCGTCCTGGTCGACATGAGCGACGAACCCGACGTGGGGCACCTCCTGAACGGACTCACCAAGCGCCGGCGCGACTTCGTCATTGCGGTGCCGCCGCACCTCGCGGTGCTTCCCATCGGCGACGGCACCGTGGGCGCCTCGGCGCCGGTCAGTGCCAAAGCCCGGGTCTCCTCGCAGAGCCCGGAGAGCACCGTCGTCACCCTGCCCGACGGACCACAGCGCATCGCACGCCTCCAGACGTCGCTCATTCACCTGCCAGGTGGCTGGCAAGGCCGCTCCCCCGGCCCGCCCTACCGGCTCTTCACCGAGGTGGACGGCGACCACGCCCCGGGGCCGATGTGGCTCACCAGCCTGGCCCACAGCAGTCTCGCGGAGGTCGCCTCGATCGCCGCCCTGAACACCGAGACGCAGGCCGTGATCGGCTCCATGGAGCGGGACTTCGGGATGCTGGACTTCGAAGGGCGCTCGTTTCCCGGCTGGTACCACCACATGGCGCTTGTCTCCGCCGCGTACGCCTACCGGCGTCTGAGCGGGCCCGCCACGGACTCGCCCCTCGACGGTCGCCGCAGCGCGGCACAGCAGGTGCCGTAGCAGCGACCGTCGACGTCGTCGCCTCGATCGTGGGGCCGGTCCGGAGTCGGACCGGCCCCACGGCGCTGGTCAGCGGCTGTACTCGGGTTCCTGCGCCGTGCGCCGGCCCGGCGAAGCGGCGAGCCGGCGGGACAGCTTCTCGCCCTCCACATCCATGTTGGGCAGCACCCGGTCAAGCCACTTCGGCAGCCACCACGCGCGGTCGCCGAGGACGGCGAAGAGCGCCGGGATGATGGCCATGCGGACGACGAGAGCGTCGAAGAGGACCGCGAGGGCCAGGCCGAGGCCGATCATCCGTACGAAGTCGTCGTCCTCCATGATGAATCCGGAGAAGACGCTTGTCATGATGAGCGCGGCCGCGGTGACCACGCGGCCGCCGTGCCGGAAGCCGGTGACGACCGCCTGGTGGGTCGGCTCCCCGTGGACGTATGCCTCGCGCATCCGGGTCACCAGGAAGACCTCGTAGTCCATGGCGAGGCCGAAGACCACGCCGATCATGATGATCGGCATCGTGCTCATGATCGGGCCCGGCTGGTCGACACCCAGGATGTCGGCGAGCCAGCCCCACTGGAAGATCGCCACAACGACGCCGAGCGCCGCGGAGATCGACAGCAGGAATCCGAGAGCGGCCTTCAGCGGCACGAGGAGCGACCTGAAGACGAGGATCAGCAGCAGGAAGGCGAGACCGACCACGAGGGCGAGGTAGGGCAGCAACGCGTCGTTGAGGGTCTTGGAGAAGTCGATGAACATGGCCGTCTGCCCACTCACCAGAACCTCGGCGTCGTCGGCGCGCCCGACGCCCGCGAGGTCGCCGCGCAGGTTCTTGACCAGCTGTTCCGTCTTGTCCTCCGTCGGTCCCGTGTCCGGTACGACGTTGACGATCGCGGTGTCGCCCGCCTTGTTGGGGGTCGGCGAGCCCACCTGGGCGACGCCGGGCTCGTCGGACAGCTTGGCGGCGACATCCTCTCCCACGGACTTGGCGTCGTCGGCCTCGATGGTGACCAGCAGGGGGCCGTTGAAGCCGGGGCCGAAGGACTCCGACAGCATGTCGTACGCCTTGCGCTGGGTGGTCTCGGGGGCCATGGTGCCCTCGCCGGGCAGGCCGAGCTCCAGCTGGGTCGCGGGCACGGCGACGGCACCGAGGCTGAGCACCCCGAGCAGCAACACGATGACGGGACGGCGCAGGACGAAGCCCGCCCACCGGGCACCCAGGTTCGGCCGCTGCCGGACGGCCCGCTTCTCGGCCTTGCGGCGCTGGCGCTTGGACAGCGGCTTGCCCGCGATCCGCTTGCGGTCCCTGCGGGGCAGCACCTTGAACGGGGCGAAGCCGAGCAGCGCCGGCACGAGTGTGACGGCGACCAGGACGGCGATCGCGACGGTGGCCGCCGCGGTCAGGCCCATCTTGGTCACTGACGGGACGTTGAGGACGGCGAGACCGGCGAGGGCGACGATGACGGTGAGGCCGGCGAAGACCACGGCGGAGCCCGCGGTGCCGACAGCCCGGCCGACGGCCTCCACCCGCTCCCGGCCCTCGGCCATCTCGGCGCGGTAGCGGGAGACGATGAACAGGGCGTAGTCGATCCCCACGGCCAGGCCGATCATCATGGCCAGGGTGGTGCTGGTCGAGGACAGGCCGAGCGTGCTGCCAAGGGCGCCGATCGCGGAGATGCCGATGCCGACCCCGATGACGGCGGTGAGCAGCGGCATGCCGGCCGCCACCAGCGAACCGAAGGTCACCAGGAGGATCACGGCGGAGACGCCGATGCCGATGATCTCGGCAGTGCCGCCCAGCGACTGCTCCACGGGGACCGCGTCACCGCCCAGCTCGACCCTGAGTCCGTCCGCACGGGCGTCGTCGGCTGCCTTGAGCAGGGCGTCGTGCGCCTTGTCGGACACCTCCGCAGCGGCGACCTTGTAGGTGACGATCGTGTAGGCCGTCGTGCCGTCCTCGCTGACGGCGCCCGCGGTGAACGGGTCGGAGGCGCTGACGACCTGCGGGGCCTTCGACAGGTCGGCGACGAGGGCGGCCACATTCTTCTTCGCCTCGGGAGCCGAGATCTTCGCATTCGCCGGTGCGCGGACCACGACCCGCGCCGAGGCACCGTCTGCGCTTGCGTCCGGGAACTTCTCCTTCAGCAGGTCGAAGGCCTTCTGGGACTCCGTACCCGGCATGGAGAAGGTGTCGGCGGGCGGGGGCGGCGCGGACGAGGAGGCGACCCCGGCACCGACGAGGACCAGGAGCCACAGCAGGACGGTGAGACCTCGTCGCCGGAAGGCGAAACGGCCGATTTTGTAGAGCAAGGTAGCCAAGGTGATCCAACTCCCGTTAGTACGTACCGAAGACGAGGTGTGACGAAAGGACTGAGGACGCGACGGACGTCGCCGGCTCGGTCAGGGCGGTCCGGGCGGGGCCGCGCCGCGCGAGGGGGCCTCGGTGCAGCGGCGGGCGGGGGGCGGCACGTCGG
>NZ_RIBZ01000850.1:0-21131 GCF_003721215.1 Streptomyces botrytidirepellens | reverse complement strand
GCGGGGCCGGGCTCTGCGTGGTGCGCGGCGCGGCCGGGGCGGGCCGCAGCTCGCCCGCCGCGGGGGGCTTGGGTCGCGTCTGCTCGGGGGCGCCGGACGCCGGTGCCGGACGGTCCGCGCCGTTTCCGGGCGTGGCGGAGCCCGCCGTCGTCTGCTCGGCGGCGGCGGTCGCGTCCGGAGCGGGACGGACTCCGGGAGAGAGCGGCTGGGCCTCGTCTGGCAAGAGAGCACTCCTCAAGCGGTCCGGACCCCGGGGGTCGGGGTGCCAATGGTATCGATCCCGCCACTCCGCTTGCCTCTCGGCCGGGAGGCAAGGGGAACGACGGAGGGCGGGGACCTGTTTCTCGCGCAGGTCCCCGCCCTCCGGCGGCGGTGTCGGCGGATTCCGGTCAGACCGTGATCAGGGCCTCCAGCGGGGCGCTGTCCAGCGCGCTCAGCAGGCGTCTGCGGCCCTCGAGGAAGCCCAGCTCCATGAGCACGGCGACACCGGCGACCTGGGCGCCGGCCCGCCGGATGAGCTGGAGGGACGCCTCGGCGGTGCCGCCGGTGGCGAGCACGTCGTCGATGACCAGGACCCGGTCGCCGGGCTCGAGCGCGTCGGCGTGTATCTCGATCTCCGCGGTGCCGTACTCCAGCTCGTACGCCTGCCCCAGGGTCGCCCCGGGGAGCTTCCCGGCCTTGCGGACCGGTACGAAGCCGATCCCGGCGCGCACGGCGGCCGGGGCGGCGAGGATGAAGCCGCGCGCCTCCAGGCCCACGACCTTGTCCGCCCGGTGCCGCACGCACAGCTCGGCGAGCGCCTCGGTCAGCGCGGAGAAGGCCGCGGCGTCGGCGAGCAGCGGCGTGATGTCCTTGAACATCACGCCCGGCTGCGGGTAGTCCGGCACGTCCTGGATCCGGCTGAGCAGCAGCCCGCGCAGCTCCTCGGCGCCCAGCGGCCCGGCGGCCGCCGTTTCTGCCGTCTGCTCGCTCATCGGCGCTTCCCCGAGGGTCGGCCGCGGCCGCGGTTGCGGGAGGCGGGCTGGCGGCGCTGGCCGACGACTCCGGCCGGGGCCGCGTCCTCCAGGTCCGCTTCGTCGCCCTCGGCGTCCGGGTGGTCCTCGTCCTTGGTCCCGCGCTCCGCCTCCACCTTGGCGGCCGCGGCGCGCTTGGCGCGCACCCGCTTGGCCAGCGCCTTCATCTGCGGGTCACGGCTCTTGAAGTCGGAGACCAGCGGGGTGGCGATGAAGATCGAGGAGTACGCACCGGCGGCGAGGCCGACGAACAGGGCGAGCGAGATGTCGTTGAGCATGCCCGCGCCGAGCAGACCGCCGCCGATGAAGAGCATCGCGCCGACCGGCAGCAGCGCCACGACCGTGGTGTTGATGGACCGCACCAGGGTCGAGTTGAGGCTGCGGTTGGCCACTTCGGCGTAGGTGAAGCGGGTCTGCTTGGTGATGTCCTTGGAGCCCTCCTTGAGACCGTCGAAGACCACGACGGTGTCGTAGAGGGAGTAACCGAGGATGGTCAGCAGACCGATCACGGTGCCCGGGGTGACCTCGAAGCCGACCAGCGCGTACACGCCGACGGTGATGGTGAGGTCGTGGACCAGGGCGATCAGGGCGGCCAGCGCCATGCGCCATTCGAAGGCGATGGCGAGGTAGATCACCACCAGGACCATGAAGATCGCGAGGCCCTGCCAGGCCTTTCCGGCGATCTCCTCACCCCAGCTCGGGCCGACCAGCTGGGTGTCGATCTTGTCGGTCTTGACGCCCAGCTCCTTGGCCAGGCTCTCCTGGACCGGCACGGCCTCCTTGGTGTCCAGCTCGCTGATCTGGATCCGCATGCCCCCGCGGCCCAGCTCCTGGACGACGGCGGTGTGGCCGCCGGCCGCCTTCTCCGCCACCTCCTTGGCCTGGGAGACGGACATCTTGCTGCTCGGGGTGTTGAAGACCGCGCCGCCGGAGAACTCGATGCCCATGTTGAGGCCGCGCACCGCCAGGCCCGCGATGGCCGTGATGGTGATCAGTATCGAGATGGCGTACCAGATCTTCCGCTTGCCGACGAAGTCGTAGCCGACCTCGCCTCGGTAGAGCCTGGCGCCGAGATTGCCGAGTCGCGACATCTCACGCCTCCTTCGTGTCGGCGGGGCCGGGGGCTGCGGGACGACGGCGGCGCAGCGGCGGTTTGGCCCCGAGGCGCTTGGGATCCAGACCGGACCACGGGTGGCCGTTCCCGAAGAACGGGCGGCGGGCGAGGATGGTCATCAGCGGCTTGGTGAACAGGAACACCACGACGACGTCGAGCAGCGTGGTCAGCCCCAGGGTGAAGGCGAAGCCCTTCACCTTGCCTACGGTCACGATGAAGAGCACCGCGGCGGCGAGGAACGACACGAAGTCGGAGACCAGGATGGTGCGCCGGGCCCGGGGCCAGCCGCGCTCGACGGCCGGGCGCAGCGAGCGGCCCTCCCGGATCTCGTCACGGATCCGCTCGAAGTAGACGATGAACGAGTCGGCGGTGATACCGATCGCCACGATCGCACCGCAGACGGCCGGCAAGTTCAGCGCGAAGCCGATGCCCGGGCCGAGCAGCACCATGATCGTGTACGTCAGTATGGCGGAGGCCGCGAGGGACGCCATGGCCACCAGCGACAGTCCGCGGTAGTAGACGACCAGGTAGATCACCACGAGGGCGAGGCCGATGGCACCGGCGATCAGACCGGCCTGGAGCTGCTCGCCACCGAGGGCCGCGGAGACGGTGGTCTCGTCCGCGATGTCGAAGGACAGCGGCAGCGCGCCGAAGGACAGCACGTTGGCCAGGTCCGCGGAGCTCTGCTGGGTGAAGCCGCCGGAGATGGTGGCCCGGCCGCCGGTGATGGCGCCCTGGGTGACCTCGGGGTCGGAGACGACCTCGCCGTCGAGGACGATCGCGAAGCGGTTCTGCGGCGACTGCTGCTTGGTCAGCTCGCCGGTCGTCTTGGCGAACTTCTTGGCGCCCTTGCTGTTGAAGTCGAGCTGCACGATCCAGCCCGAGGCGTTCTGGCTCTCGAAGACTGACGAGGCGTCGTCGACGTCGGTGCCCTCGACCTCGGAGGGGGCCAGGACGAACTTGGAGTCACCCTTCTGGCTACAGGCCAGAACGGGCTCGGTCGGCTTGGAGTTGGCCGCCTTCTCGGACGCCGCGGCACGCCCCGCCCGGGTGGTGCAGTCCAGCGCCGCGAACTCCTTGGCCAGCTTCTCCTGGGCGTCCGAGGGCTTGCCCGTCTCACTGCCCTGGGGCGTCTTGGACGGGGTGGGCGTCGGAGCCGCCTTGTCGGCCTTCAGCGCCTCGGGAACGGCACGGCCCTGGGTGGTGGCGGTCGGGGTGGGCGAGCCCTTGGGCTTCTCGCTGCCGCCCTTGTCCGGCTTGCCCTTCGACGCGCTCGCGGAGGGGCTCGGGGTGCTGCTGGGCTGCTTGGTCTTGCCGCCGGACGTGGTGGTCATCACCGGCCGGAAGTACAGCTGGGCGGTGGTGCCCACCTGCTGCCGGGCCTGCTTCGCGTTCGTTCCCTTGGGGATGTTCACGATGATGTGCTTGGGGCCCTGCGTCTGGACCTCGGCCTCGGACACACCCAGACCGTTGACCCGCCGCTCGATGATGCCGACGGCGGTGTTCATGTTGGCCGTGTTGATCGCGTTGGGCTTGCCCGGCTGGTTCTTGGCCTCCAGCGTGAAGCTGGTGCCGCCCGCGAGGTCGATGCCCAGCCGCGGTGTGGTGTGACCGGAGAGGAACATCCCCCCGATGAGCGCCACCATGGCGATCACGATCACGGCCAGCGCGCGCCCGGGCCTGCCCTGTGACCCGGGGGACCTGCGGCCCTTCTTCGGTGCTGCCACCTTGTCGTATCTCCCTGTCCAACCGCCCCGCAGCGGGTGTGCGCGGGGCGGCCACGAAGTCTTGTGGGGGTGTGCCCCCGCCGGAGCCTGGAGCGTCCATGAATCACGGCGCGCCGAGCGGGGGCACGCCGTGGTTCACAGTGCAAGGACTACTTGGCGTCGGCGCCGCCGTCCCGCTTTTCGTCCTCGGGCGCGTCGGCCGCGGCGGCGTCGTCCTTGCCGAGGTCGGTCTTCTTGGCGTCCTTCTTGAGGTCGGCCTTCTCGCCCTCCGGCTCACCGGCCGTCGTCGCCTCGTCGGCGGAGTCGGCGCCGCCCGCGGGCGTGGTCAGCGAGGAGGCGTCGTCGGGGACGACAGGGGTGTCGGCGCCGTCGACGGCCTCGTCAGCGCTGTCATCGGGGTCGATGCCGTGGACGATGTGGTTGTACTCGGCGTCGGAGAGGACGGCGCCGATCGCGTTCTTCGCGTAGATCGCGTGAACGGCGGGGGCCACCTCGAGGAGGACCGTGTCGTCGTGGACCTCCTTGACCGTCGCGTACATGCCGCCGATGGTCCGCACGCCGGTGCCCGGCTGCATGGTGTCGCGCATCTGTGCGGCCTGGCGCTGCTTGTTCTTGGCCGACCGAGTCATCAGGAACATGGCCCCGATGAGCACGATGAACGGCAGGAGAGTCACGATATTCACGGGACGGAGATCCTTCACACGACCGCTGGGGCGCGGCCTGGTCTACGGGGGTGGGTATGCCGTACGGAAGAACGGACGGCATACGGACGGCATCGGCGGAGTCTAAGCGAGCCCGCACCTATGGAACAACGCCCGGCGTGGCACCCGGGTTCCTGACCCCGCCATTATTCGCTCTTCACGCCACATAGCCGGAGAATACGCGCCTTCACGCCTCGAACAGACCGCTCTGGCCGCCCCCGGTGCCGCGCTGCGGCGGGGTGAGGCCCAGGTGCTCCCAGGCCGCGGGGGTCCCGATCCGGCCCCGGGGCGTACGGGCCAGCAGGCCCTCGCGCACCAGGAACGGCTCGGCGACCTCCTCCACCGTCTCACGCTCCTCCCCCACCGCGACCGCCAGGGTCGACAGGCCCACCGGGCCGCCGCCGAACAGCTTGAGCAGGGCGCTGAGCACCGCCCGGTCCAGCCGGTCAAGGCCCCGGCCGTCCACGTCGTAGACCGCCAGGGCGCTCGCGGCGATCTCCCGGGTGATGACGCCGTCCGCCTTGACCTGGGCGTAGTCGCGCACCCGGCGCAGCAGCCGGTTGGCGATACGGGGCGTGCCGCGGGAGCGCCCGGCGATCTCGGCCGCGCCCTCGGGCTCTATGGTCACCTCCAGGAGCCGGGCGGAGCGGTGGATCACGCGCTCCAGCTCGGCGGGGGCGTAGAACTCCATGTGGCCGGTGAAGCCGAAGCGGTCGCGCAGCGGGGGCGGCAGCAGCCCGGCCCGGGTGGTCGCGCCGACCAGGGTGAACGGCGGCAGCTCCAGCGGGATGGCGGTGGCCCCGGGCCCCTTGCCGACGATGACGTCGACGCGGAAGTCCTCCATCGCCATGTACAGCATCTCCTCGGCGGGCCGGGACATGCGGTGGATCTCGTCCAGGAACAGCACCTCGCCCTCGGTGAGCGAGGAGAGGATCGCGGCGAGGTCGCCCGCGTGCTGGATGGCCGGGCCTGAGGTGATGCGGATCGGGGCGCCCATCTCGGCCGCGATGATCATCGAGAGGGTGGTCTTGCCGAGCCCGGGCGCGCCGGAGAGCAGCACGTGGTCGGCGGTGCCGCCGCGCTGCCGGGCGGCCTTGAGGACCAGGTCCAGCTGCTCACGGACCCGCTCCTGGCCGACGAACTCCCCCAGGTCCTTGGGGCGGAGGGCGGCCTCCACCGCCTGGTCGTCCCCGTCGGCGTCGGCGCCCACCAGCCGACTGCCCGCGCCGCCGGGGAGGGCGCCGGACAGGGCGTCGTCGGCGTCGGCCGGTGCGGTCTCGTCCCAGTTCACTGCGTTTCGCCTCGCGAGGTCTCATCGAGCGGTCCGGCCGGGCGCGGCACTGCGCCCCGGCGGCCGGTCAGCGGGTGCGGTTCAGGGTCTGGAGGGCGGCCCGCAACAGCTGCGCCACCTGCGGCGCGCCGCCCTCGGCCAGGGCCGCCTCGGCCTGCGGGGTGACGGCGGACACCGCCTCGTCGGCCTCCCGGGGGGCGTAGCCGAGGCCGACCAGGGCGGTGTGCAGCTGATCGCTCCAGCCCGCGGCCGCGGGCGGGCGGGCGGCGGGCACCGTGGTGCCGACCGGCTCGCCGAGCCGGTCCTTCAGCTCCAGCAGCAGCTTCTGCGCCCCCTTCTTGCCGATGCCGGGGACGGCGGTGAGCGCCTTCTCGTCACCGGTGGAGACGGCGAGCCGCAGCGCGTCCGGCGCGTGCACGGCCAGCATGGCCTGGGCGAGCCGGGGGCCGACCCCGCTGGCGGTCTGGAGCAGCTCGAAGACCTGGCGCTCGTCGTCGTCCGCGAAGCCGTAGAGCGTCAGGGAGTCCTCGCGGACCACGAGCGAGGTGGCCAGCCGGGCCGCCTCACCGACCCGCAGCCCGGACAGGGTGCCCGGGGTGCACTGGAGCGCCATCCCGACACCGCCGACCTCGATGACGGCGGTGTTCGGGGCGAGGGCCGCGACCGGACCGGAGACGAACGCGATCATGTAATACGGCCTTTCGTGGAACGCGGAGAGCGCGGGGCACGCGGGGTGCGGTGGGCAGCGACGGCCTGCTGGAGCCGGTTGGTCGCGGGGGCGCGCCAGATGTGGCAGATGGCGAGCGCCAGGGCGTCGGCGGCGTCGGCCGGTTTGGGCGGGGCGTCCAGCCGCAGCAGCCGGGTGACCATCGCGCCGACCTGCGCCTTCTCGGCGCGTCCCGAGCCGGTGACGGCCGCCTTGACCTCGCTGGGGGTGTGCAGCGCGACCGGCAGCCCGCGGCGCGCCGCACAGAGCATGGCGACGGCGCTGGCCTGGGCGGTGCCCATGACGGTCTGCACGTTGTGCTGGCTGAACACCCGCTCCACCGCGACGCATTCGGGCTGGTGCGCGTCCAGCCACTCCTCGATGCCGCGCTCGACGAGGACGAGGCGGTCGCCGATCTCGGCGTCCGCCGGGGTCCGTATGACGCCGACGCCCACCATCCGCAGCGGGCGGCCCGCGACCCCGTCGACCACGCCGATGCCGCACCGGGTCAGCCCCGGGTCCACACCGAGCACCCGCACCGCGCCCCTCCCCTCATCGCGCTTCGGTCATCTGTTCCTGCATCTGATCCCGCAGGCTAGCGGCTGCCACCGACAACACCGTCCGACAACGCCGACGGGCCGGTGGGGTATGTCCCCGCCGACCCGCCCGCCATGCGTGTGCTGATGCGCCCTCAGGCGATGTGTCTCAGGCGATGTGTCTCAGGCGTCGACCTTGGCCATGACGTCGTCGGAGACGTCGAAGTTGGCGAAGACGTTCTGCACGTCGTCGCTGTCCTCGAGCGCGTCGATCAGCTTGAAGATCTTGCGCGCGCCCTCCTCCTCCAGCTCCACCTGCATGGTGGGCACGAAGTTGGTGTCGGCCGAGTCGTAGTCGATGCCCTCCTGCTGGAGCGCGGTGCGGACCGCGACCAGGTCGGTGGCCTCGCTGAGGACCTCGAAGGACTCGCCGAGGTCGTTGACCTCCTCGGCGCCCGCGTCGAGCACCGCGGCCAGCACGTCGTCCTCGCTCAGCTCACCCTTGGGGACGATGACGACGCCCTTGCGGTTGAACAGGTAGGCCACGGAGCCCGGGTCGGCCATCGAGCCGCCGTTGCGGGTCATGGCCACGCGGACGTCGGAGGCGGCGCGGTTGCGGTTGTCGGTCAGGCACTCGATGAGCACCGCGACACCGTTGGGGCCGTAGCCCTCGTACATGATCGTCTCGTACTCGGCGCCGCCCGCCTCGAGACCGGCACCGCGCTTGACCGCGCTGTCGATGTTCTTGTTGGGAACCGACTGCTTCTTGGCCTTCTGGATGGCGTCGAAGAGCGTCGGGTTGCCCTCGATGTCTGCACCGCCCATCCGGGCCGCGACCTCGATGTTCTTGATCAGCTTCGCGAAGAGCTTGCCGCGCTTGGCATCGATCACGGCCTTCTTGTGCTTCGTCGTAGCCCATTTAGAGTGGCCGGACATCCGCCTGTCTCCTTCGCGTTACCCAATGCTGTACGAACGCCTGCGATCCTACCGGGATCGCCGCTCAGCGTGCGGCCCCCACCATGTCGACGAACAGGGCGTGCACCCGGTGGTCGCCGGTCAGCTCCGGGTGGAACGACGTCGCGAGGACATTGGCCTGCCGGACCGCGACCGTGTGATCGCCGTACGTCGCCAGCACCTCGGCGCCGGCGCCCACCGACTCGACCCACGGCGCGCGGATGAAGACGCCCTCCACCGGGCCGCCGTCGATGCCCTTGATGTCGACCGCGGCCTCGAAGGACTCGTTCTGGCGGCCGAAGGCGTTGCGGCGCACGATCATGTCGATGCCGCCCAGGGTCTCCTGGTCGTCCCGACCGTCGATGATCTTGTCCGCGAGCATGATCATACCGGCGCAGGTGCCGTACACCGGCATGCCCGCCCGGATGCGCTCGCGCAGCGGCTCCAGCAGCCCGAAGATCACCGCGAGCTTGGACATGGTGGTGGACTCGCCGCCGGGGATCACCAGGCCCTCGACCTCGGCCAGTTCCTCGGGGCGGCGCACCGGCCGGGCCTGGGCGCCGACCGCGGCGAGTGCGGCCAGGTGCTCGCGGACGTCGCCCTGGAGGGCGAGCACGCCGACGAGGGGAGTCTCGGACGTCTCGGACACGGTTCGGGGACCTCTCGAATGTCAGGGGGATACGCGCCGGTGGACGGCCCGCGGGCGGCGCGGGCCGTCCACCGGACGCGTCGATGCGGTGGTTACCAGCCGCGGTTGGCGTACCGCTCGGCCTCGGGGAGGGTGTCGCAGTTGATGCCGACCATGGCCTCGCCCAGGTCGCGGGACGCGTCCGCGATGACCTTCGGGTCGTCGTAGAAGGTGGTCGCCTTCACGATCGCCGCGGCGCGCTTCGCCGGGTCGCCGGACTTGAAGATGCCCGAGCCCACGAAGACGCCCTCCGCGCCGAGCTGACGCATCAGCGCGGCGTCGGCCGGGGTGGCGACACCACCGGCGGAGAACAGCACGACCGGCAGCTTGCCGGTCTGCGCGATCTCCGCGACCAGCTCGTACGGGGCGCGCAGCTCCTTGGCCGCGGCGTACAGCTCGTGGTTGTCCAGGCCGCGCAGCCGGGCGATCTCGCCCTTGATCTGGCGCAGGTGACGGACCGCCTCGACGACGTTGCCGGTGCCGGCCTCGCCCTTGGAACGGATCATCGCCGCGCCCTCGGCGATCCGGCGCAGCGCCTCGCCCAGGTTGGTGGCACCGCACACGAAGGGGGTGGTGAAGGACCACTTGTCGCTGTGGTTGACCTCGTCGGCCGGGGTCAGCACCTCGGACTCGTCGATGTAGTCGACGCCCAGGGACTGGAGCACCTGCGCCTCGACGAAGTGGCCGATCCGGGACTTCGCCATGACCGGGATGGAGACCGCGCTGATGATGCCGTCGATCATGTCCGGGTCGGACATCCGGGCCACGCCGCCGTCCTTGCGGATGTCGGCCGGAACCCGCTCCAGCGCCATGACCGCGACGGCACCGGCGTCCTCGGCGATCTTGGCTTCCTCCGGCGTGACGACGTCCATGATCACGCCGCCCTTGAGCTGCTCGGCCATGCCGCGCTTGACGCGGGCGGTGCCGGTCGCGGGAGCCGCCGGATTCTCTGCGGACGGGGACGTGCTGGCGGACGTGGTGGACACGGTTTGACCTCACTCGATAGTGAAAAGTGCGATGAACCCATCGTAGGGCCGTTCGATACCCGTTCATGACCCGGCCATCCGGCTCGGGTCATGGACGTGTGTGGTACACGCATCAACCAAACCCGCTCGGGACGGGCTCCGGCAAGGGCCAATCGAAGGCCGGTGGCTCGAAGGGGTCAGTGCGCCGCGCGTGCCACCAGGGCCGCCGGAGGCTCGTCGTCCATCTCGAACGCCAGCGGGAACGGGGCATGGCCCGCCAGCCGGAACCAGCGCACCTTGCGGTGGCGGCGCAGCGCCCGCGCCGCCCGCACCGCGTCGTTGTGGAACCGCCGCGCCATCGGCACCCGGCGCACCGCCTCCGCCAGCTCCTCCAGCGCCGCCTCACCGCCCGGGGCCTCCCGCACCGCCTCGACCTGCGCGGGCTCCTCGAAGACGGCCCGCAGCGCCTGGCTCAGCTCGCTCTCGGCGACCTCGCGGTTCTCCTCCTCGGCCTGCCGGGCGGCGTGCGCGGCCTGGTAGAGCACCATCGACGAGGCGGGGTCGAGCACTCCGGCGGTGCCCAGCTCCTGGGTGATGGAAGCGCGGCGCAGCAGCTGCGCGTCCAGCGCCGCCCGCGCCGCGTCCAGACGGCTGTGCAGCCGGTCCAGACGCCCCGCGGTCCAGCTCAGATAGACGGCGACGACGACCAGCGCGACCGCGACCCAGATCAGTGTGCTCACGCCGCGCCACGCTACCGTCTGCCGCCCGCGGGATCGGCCCTAGTCCCGGGTCAGGCCCAGCCGGGTCAGGAGGCCGACGCGGTCGTCGGCGTCGACCGAGGACGTACCGTCCGTCACCGTCTCGTAGACCGCCAGGACGTCCGCCCCCACGGTCGACCAGTCGAAGCGCCGCACATGGCGGCTGCCCCGCTCCCGCAGCTCGGCGAGCCGGTCCGGGTCGCCCAGCAGCCGTACCGCGGCGGCCGCCAGCGCGTCCGCGTCCCCGCCCGCAAACAGCTCACCGGCCGCTCCCCCATCCAGGACCTGCGCGAAGGCGTCCAGATCGCTCGCGAGGACCGGGGCGCCCGCCGACATGGCCTCGACCAGGATGATGCCGAAGCTCTCGCCGCCCGTGTTGGGCGCGATGTACACGTCCACGCTGCGCAGGAAGCGCGCCTTGTCCTCGTCGCTGACCATCCCCAGGAACTCGACCCGGTCCCGCAGCTGCTCCGGCAGGTCCGCGACCGCCTCCTTCTCGTCGCCGCGCCCGGCGACCAGCAGCCGGGTCCGGGGGCGCTCGGCGAGGATCTTCGGCAGGGCGCGCATCAGCACGGGCAGCCCCTTGCGGGGCTCGTCGATGCGTCCGATGAACCCGATCGTGTCGCCCTGCCACTCCTCCTTCGGCTCGGCGTCGGCGAAGAAGCCCACGTCGACGCCGTTGGGGATGACGACGGCGTCGCCGCCCAGATGCTCGACCAGGGTCCGCCGCGCGTACTCGCTGACCGCGATCCGCGCGCTGATCTTCTCCAGCGCGGGCTGGAGGATCGGATACGCGGCGATCATGGCCCGCGAGCGGGGGTTGGAGGTGTGGAAGGTGGCCACGATCGGCCCCTGCGCCGCCCAGCAGGCGAGCAGCCCGAGGGACGGCGAGGTGGGCTCGTGGATGTGGATGACGTCGAAGGCGCCGTCGTGCAGCCAGCGCCGCACCCGGGCGGCCGACAGGAAGCCGAAGTTGAGCCGGGCGACGGATCCGTTGTACGGCACCGGGACCGCGCGCCCCGCGGAGACGACGTAGGGCGGCAGCGGCGTCTCGTCGTCCGCGGGGGCGAGGACGGAGACCTCGTGGCCGCGCCGGGTGAGGTGCTCCGCCAGGTCGCGGATGTGGAACTGCACTCCGCCCGGGACGTCCCAGGAGTAGGGGCAGACGATCCCGATCCTCACGCCTTCTCCCTTCCGGGACCCTGATCCCGGTCTCCGGAATCTTGATCCCGGTCTCCGGAACCCCGGCCCGGGCCTCGTGGGCCCTGGTCCAGGTCGGCGAGCCACAGCCGCTGGAGCATGTGCCAGTCCTCCGGGTGTTCGGCGATCCCCTCGGCGAAGGCGTCGGCGACCTGCTGGGCCATGACGGCGGTCTGCTCCTCCCGGGTGCCGCTCTCCGGCACCTCCACGGGCGGGTAGACCCTCCCCCGCATGACCGGGGACTCGTCGTACCAGAGCGTGGCCGGCAGCAGCAGCGCGCCGGTCTGCGCCGCGAGCCGCGCCGGACCCGCGGGCATCTTCGCGGTCTCGCCGAAGAACGACACTTCCACCCCGGAGGCGGACAGGTCCCGGTCGGCCACCAGACAGACCAGCCCGCCCGCCCGCAGCCGCCGCGCCAGCGTCCCGAACGCGCTGGCGCCCTCGTGCGGCAGCACCTCCATGCCCAGCCCCTCGCGGTAGGCCACGAAGCGGTCGTACAGCGACTCCGGCTTCAGCCGCTCCGCGACCGTGGTGAACGGCACCTCCAGCTTGGTGGTGACCCAGGCCCCGGCGAGGTCGTAGTTGCCCGTGTGGGGCAGCGCGAGGACCACCCCGCGGCCACTGGCCAGCCCGTCGACCAGATAGTGCGCGTCCTTGATCTCCACGCCACCGCGGATGCGCTCCGCGCTCCACGTCGGAAGCCGGAAGGACTCCATCCAGTAGCGCATGTACGACCGCATGCCCGCCCGGGACAGCTCGGCCAGCCGCCGCGGCGAGGCCTCGGGGACGACGCGCGCGAGATTGGCCTCAAGCCGCCGTACGCCCTTGCCGCGCCGCTTCCACGCCTGGTCGGCGATGCGCTGCCCCAGCGCCACGGCAACCGGCTCGGGGAGCTTCTTGACCGTACTCCAGCCGAGCCCGTAGAGCGCGTCGGTCAGTCTGTCCTTCACCGCGTCTCGCCCCCCTGGGGCACCGCGCGCTCCGTGGCGTCCGCCTCGGCGGCCTCCCGGCGCACGGTGACCACGCGCTGCACGAGGGTCACCGCACTGCCGACGGCGACGATCCACAGCGCGATCGGAAGCAGGATCTCGATGTGCGGCACACCGAACATGTGCAGGCCGGAGAGGCCACAGGCGACCAGCGAGATCACCAGCCGCTCGGCGCGCTCCACCAGCCCGTTGACGTTCACCGGCAGCCCGATGCTCTCGCCGCGCGCCTTGGTGTACGAGACCACCTGGCCACTGGTGAGACAGAAGATCGTCACCGCACACAACACATTGTCGTCGCCCCCGCCCGCGTACCACAACGCCAGACCGCCGAAGATCGCCCCGTCGGCGACCCGGTCCAGCGTCGAGTCCAGGAACGCGCCCCAGCGGCTGGAGCGGCCCAGCTGCCGCGCCATATTGCCGTCGATCAGGTCCGAGAAGACGAAGAGCGTGATGACGACGGTGCCCCAGAAGAACTCGCCCCGGGGGTAGAAGACCAGCGCCCCCGCGATCACACCACCGGTTCCGGTGAGCGTCACCGCGTCCGGGCTGACGCCGAGGCGGATGAGCAGGGCGGCGAACGGTGTGAGAACACGCGTGAAGAAAGCACGCGCGTACTTGTTCAGCATGGCCTTCCCGGTGGTCGATACGGGCCGGATGGTCAAGAGGCCACCGGCGGGCCCATCGTAGCCAGGCGCCACAGGGCCGCCGCGCACCTGTCGGACCGCTCCCACGCCCCTCCCGCGGGATGCCCGGATGTGCGACGTATGGACGCACCGTGACCTCGGTGGAAAGCTCGAAGTATCGCAAGGTGTCGACCTGGAGGCGAGACACATGGGCGAGAAGACGAACACACACCCAGGGGCCGCCGGAAGGGCAGCGGCGGCCGACCGGCCCAGCTCCCTGCGGAATGTGGTGCTGGTCGGCCACAGCGGGTCCGGGAAGACGACGCTGGTGGAGGCCCTCGCGCTGGCGACCGGCGCGATCAATCGGGCCGGTCGGGTCGAGGACGGCGGCTGCCTCTCCGACTACGACGAGATCGAGCACCGGCAGCAGCGCTCGGTGCAGTTGTCCCTGGTCCCCGTCGAATGGGGCGGGATGAAGATCAATCTCCTCGATACCCCAGGTTATGCCGACTTCGTCGGGGAACTGAGGGCCGGTCTGCGGGCAGCGGACGCGGCCCTCTTCGTCGTTTCGGCGGCCCAGGACGCCGTGGGCATAGCGGGCGCCACCCGCATGGTGTGGGAGGAGTGCGCGGCGGTCGGGATGCCGCGCGCCATCGTGATCACGCACCTGGAGGCGGCCCGCGCCAGCTTCGAGGAAATGACCGAGATCTGTCGCCGGACCTTCGGCGGCGACGACCCCGACGCCGTCCTGCCGCTGTACCTGCCGCTGCGCGGCGAACCGGCCCCGGACGGGCACGCCCCGGTGACCGGGCTGATCGGCCTGCTCTCCCAGCAGGTCTACGACTACTCCTCGGGCGTACGGACCGAGAACCCGCCCACCGACGGCCAGGTCCCGCTGGTCGCGGAGGCCCGCGACCGGCTCATCGAGGGGATCATCGCCGAGAGCGAGGACGAGACCCTCATGGACCGCTATCTGGGCGGCGAGGAGATCGACGTCAAGACGCTGATCGACGACCTGGAGAAGGCCGTCGCCCGCGGCAGCTTCCACCCCGTGCTGGCCGCCGCGCCCGCCGCGGGCGGCTCCCGGCAGGGCCTGGGGACCACCGAGCTGCTGGAGCTGATCACCCGCGGCTTCCCGACCCCGCTGGAGCGCGAGGCTCCCGCGGTCACCACCCCGCAGGGCGCCGCCTGCCCGGCGCTGACCTGCGACCCGGACGGCCCGCTGGCCGCCGAGGTCGTCAAGACCTCCTCCGATCCGTACGTCGGCCGGATCTCGCTGGTCCGGGTCTTCTCCGGGACGCTGCGCCCGGACGAGACGGTGCATGTCTCGGGCCACGGCCTGGAGGACCGCGGCCACGAGGACCATGACGTCGACGAGCGGGTGGGCGCCCTGTCCACGCCGTTCGGCAAGCAGCAGCGCATGCTGTCCCAGGCCATCGCGGGCGATCTGGCGTGCGTCGCCAAACTGACCCGCGCCGAGACCGGAGACACGCTTTCGGCCAAGGACCGGCCGCTGCTCATGGAGCCCTGGCAGATGCCCGACCCGCTGCTGCCCGTCGCCATCGAGGCACACAGCAAGGCGGACGAGGACAAGCTGTCCCTGGGCCTGTCACGGCTGGTGGCCGAGGACCCGACGATGCGGCTGGAGCAGAACCCGGACACCCACCAGGTGGTGCTGTGGTGCCTGGGCGAGGCCCATATGGACGTCGCGCTGGAGCGGCTGCGCGCCCGGTACGGCGTACAGGTGGACGCGGTGCCGTACAAGGTCGCGCTGCGCGAGACGTTCGGCAGCAAGGCCGCCGGACGCGGGCGGCACGTCAAGCAGTCCGGCGGGCACGGCCAGTACGCGATCTGCGAGATCGAGGTCGAGCCGCTGCCGGGCGGCTCGGGCATCGAGTTCGTGGACAAGGTCGTCGGCGGCGCGGTGCCCCGGCAATTCATCCCGTCCGTCGAGAAGGGCGTACGCGCCCAGGCGGCGCGCGGCGTCTCCACCGGGAACCCGCTGGTCGACGTGCGGATCACGCTGCTCGACGGCAAGGCGCACTCGGTGGACTCCTCCGACGCCGCGTTCCAGACGGCGGGTGCGCTCGCGCTGCGCGAGGCGGCCGCCGACTGCTCGATCGAGCTGCTGGAGCCGGTGGTCAAGGTCGGCGTCCTGATCTCCGACGACTATGTCGGCGCCGTCATGAGCGACCTGTCCGGGCGGCGCGGCCGGGTCGTCGGCACCGAACAGTCGGGCGGCGGCCGAACCCTGATCCAGGCGGAGGTCCCGGAGATCGAGATCGGCCGCTACGCGGTCGACCTGCGGTCGCTGTCGCACGGCACCGGGCGGTTCAGCCGCTCCTACGCCCGGCACGAGCCGATGCCGCCGCAGGTGGCCGAGCGGGTGCGCGGCGAACGGGCCGGGGCCGGGGCGTAATTCACGGGCCGGCGCACGCCGTCCGCCCCAACTCGGTCGGGGCGGGCGGCGGTCGGCGCCGCCCGTGAGCGGGGAAGTTATCCACAGGCCACGATGCCCTGGCGACAGGCGGTACGCACCCCCGATACGCTGAGGTCGCAGCGCAAGCAGCGTGCGGTATTGGGGGCGTTGGTGACGGACGGATTCGATTTCAGTCCCGGGGCACAGGTGCCCCTGTCCGGGTCTGCGGGAGAGACGGCGGCGACACAGGCGCTCGCCTCCGCCGCCTATCGTGACGACCCGGTGGCGAAGCTGCTGGAGGCCAACTCCGAGTGGACGGTCTCGGAGGTGAAGGCGCCCAAGATCTCGCTGTTCGAGCCGAACCTGGGCGAGGCGTTCTCGCGCGCCGTGCAGCTGCGCATGCTCGGCGGCGGCCGCAACCAGGTGATCCAGTCCTTCGGCACCGAGCCCCAGACGATCGTCGAGCACTGCCTGGCCGCCAACCGGATCCGCAAGGTCCGGGACGCCCGCCTCACCGTCGTCATGGTGATCTTCGGGCTGCTGTTCCTCCCCGGGGCGCTGCTGTGGCTCGGCGCCTTCCAGCTGCGCCGCTCGGTGGCCGGTGCCCAGGACAAGCGGATGGGAGCGCTGGGCACGGCCCTGATGCTGGCGCTCGGCATCTTCGTCCTCATCTTCCTGGTCAAGCTGCCGTTCAACGGCTTCTGGGGCATATATCTGCGGGGCGTGGTGGTCGCCCCGGTGATCGGCTGGTTCATCGCCAAGCAGATCTGCGAGCGCACCGCCAAGGAGCTGCGGGACTACTGGGGCGGGCTGGTCTCGGGCACAGGAGTCGGCGCCAAGGTGCCGGAGACCGTGCCCAACCACCCGGGCCAGACCTCCGCCGAGGTGCTGCGCAAGTCGCTGCACAAGCTCACCGCCGAGCAGTACAGCAACGTGGTCTTCTACGCCGGCGCAAAGGGCATACTCGGCATGGGCACCCGCTGGGGCAGCTGGCAGCTCGCCGAGGATCTGGTGTCGGCCGACCCCGACAAGGAGATCGACCCCTTCCGCAGCTGGGACGTCATACGGGCGATCCACGACCAGCTGCGCCTGCTGGAGCGCACCCCGCTGCACACCGGCGGCTTCACCACCCCGCCCCAGGTGCGCCACTGGGTGGTCTCCGCCATCTCCGAGGGCGCCAAGTCGGTCGAGCGCGGCGGCACTTCCGAGGAGGAAGGCTTCCAGATAAAGGGCGTCGAGCTCCAGCGGATCTGCGATCAGCAGCAGTTCGACTCCGGTGACCGGCACTACCTGGGCGTGCAGTTCGTGCTGTGGGACGGCCAGTTGGTGATCACGCTCATGATCACGGTGACGCTGCTGCACAAGACGATGCGGATCGAGGTCACCGGGCACGCCCTGGGTCCGGTGCACCCGCTGTTCTTCGGCAAGCCCTCGGCGCCCTCGAAGACGGTCGCCAAGACCTTCCGGTTCTGGGAGACCAAGTCGGTCCCGCTGCCGCTCGTGAAGCCCCAGGAGGTGGTGCGGCTCGCCGCGCGCGCCCCCTTCACCTGGTACCCGCCGATCCTCGACCACCTTGGCGGCAAGCTCGTGCTGCCGGAGCCGTTCGGGCTGCGCCACGCCTGGGCCGACAAGCCCTGGCGGCACCGCTTCATGGCGGACGACGCGCTGCGGACGGCGGCCCCCGTGCTGCGGGTGGTCCACGAGGCGGCGATCGGCGTGCTCAAGCACCACGGTGTGGACACCGAGCGCTTCGGCAGCCGCTCGCTGGCCCTCAGCGGCCAGGTCCAGGACGCCTCCCCGAAGAAGGCCGACCTGTACGACGCGTAAGTCGCGGGGCCCGGCGGCGGTGCCGCCGGGCCCATGACCAGGGGGTACGCTACGGCTTCGGCCAGGCGTCGGCGAGCAACCGGCGGGTGTCGGCCAGCAGTTGCGGCAGCACCTTGGTGTTGCCGATGACCGGCATGAAGTTGCTGTCGCCGCCCCAGCGGGGCACCACGTGCTGGTGCAGATGGGCGGCGATCCCGGCCCCGGCGACGGTGCCCTGGTTGAGCCCGATGTTGAAACCGTGCGCGCCCGAGGCGGTGCGGAGCGTGGTCATGGCGGTCTTGGTGAACTCCGCCAGCTCGATCGTTTCCTCGGAGTCCAGTTCGGTGTAGTCGGCGAGGTGCCGGAACGGGACGATCATGAGGTGCCCGCCGGTGTACGGGTACAGATTGAGCACGGCGTAGACGCGCTCCCCCCGGGCGATGATCAAGCCGTCCTCGTCGGACTTGTCCGGGATGGAGCAGAACGGACAGCCGTCGCCCGCCCCCGGGCCACTGGGCTTGTTCTCGCCCTGGATGTACGCCATCCGGTGGGGCGTCCACAGGCGCTGGAACGCGTCCGGCGTTCCCACTCCGATCTGCTGTTCCGGCTCACTCGTCATGCGGGCCAGCATATTCGTCCCCGGCGGCCGGGGATGCCCCGAGGGGCGGCCCCGGCACGGGACCGCCCCTCGGGGGTGCGGGTCACACCTGGACCCGGCGCTCCACGACGTCGATGATCTCGGCGATCGCCTCGTCGACCGGGATGCCGTTCTTCTGCGAGCCGTCGCGGTAGCGGAAGCTGACCGCCCCGGCCGCCACATCGTCGTCACCGGCGATGACCATGAACGGCACCTTGGACTTCTGGGCGTTCCTGATCTTCTTCTGCATCCGGTCGGACGACGAGTCGACCTCCACCCGCAGGCCCTTCGCCCGCGCCTGGGCGGCGAACTCCTCCAGGTACGGCACATGGCCGTCGCCGATCGGGATGCCCACCGCCTGGACCGGGGCGAGCCACGCCGGGAAGGCGCCCGCGTAGTGCTCCAGCAGGACCGCGAAGAAGCGCTCGATCGACCCGAACAGCGCCCGGTGGATCATGACGGGCTGCTGGCGCGAGCCATCGGCCGCCGTGTACTCCAGCTCGAACCTGGCGGGCTGGTTGAAGTCGACCTGGATGGTCGACATCTGCCAGGTACGGCCGATCGCGTCCCTCGCCTGGACCGAGATCTTCGGGCCGTAGTAAGCCGCTCCGCCCGGGTCCATGACCAGTTCCAGACCCTGCTTCTCGGCGGCCCGCCGCAGCAGCTCGGTGCCCTCCTCCCACTGCTCGTCCGACCCGATGAACTTGTCGGAGTCGTCCCGGGTGGACAGTTCCAGGTAGAAGTCGCTCAGACCGTAGTCCCGGAGCAGGTTGAGCACGAAGGTGAGCAGCGAGTCCAGCTCATCCGGTGCCTGCTCCTTGGTGCAGTAGATGTGCGAGTCGTCCTGGGTGAAGCCCCGGGCCCGGGTCAGGCCGTGGACGACGCCGGACTTCTCGTACCGGTAGACCGTGCCGAACTCGAACAACCTCAGAGGCAGCTCACGGTAGGACCGCCCGCGCGCCTTGAAGATCAGGTTGTGCATCGGGCAGTTCATGGCCTTGAGGTAGTAGTCCTGCCCATCGAACTCGATGGGCGGGAACATGCCCTCCATGTAGTGCGGCAGATGGCCGGAGGTCTCGAAGAGCTTGGCCTTGGTGATGTGCGGGGTGTTGACGAACTCGTACCCCGACTCCTCGTGCCGCTTCCGTGAGTACTCCTCCATCTCCTTGCGGATCACGCCACCGCGCGGGTGGAAGACCGCCAGGCCCGAGCCCAGCTCGTCCGGGAAGGAGAACAGGTCCAGCTCGGCGCCCAGCTTGCGGTGGTCGCGCTTCTCGGCCTCCGCCAGGAAGTCCAGGTACGCCTTGAGCTCGTCCTTGGTCGGCCAGGCGGTGCCGTAGATCCGCTGGAGCTGCGGGTTCTTCTCGCTCCCCCGCCAGTACGCGGCGGCGCTGCGCATCAGCTTGAAGGCCGGGATGTTCCGGGTGGTCGGCAGGTGCGGACCGCGGCACAGGTCCTTCCAGCACAGCTCGCCGGACTTCGCGTCGAGGTTGTCGTAGATGGTCAGCTCGCCCGCGCCGACCTCGGCGGAGGCGCCCTCGGCGGCGTCCGCGGCCGAGCCCTTGAGCCCGATCAGCTCCAGCTTGTACGGCTCGGCGGCCAGCTCCTCGCGGGCGGCCTCGTCGGTGACCGCACGGCGCGAGAACTTCTGGCCCCTCTTCTGGATCTCCTGCATCTTCTTCTCGATGCGCTTGAGATCCTCCGGCTGGAACGGGGTCTCGACGTCGAAGTCGTAGTAGAAGCCGTCCTTGATCGGCGGGCCGATGCCGAGCTTGGCCTCCGGGAACAGCTCCTGCACGGCCTGCGCCATCACATGCGCGGTCGAGTGGCGCAGGATGTCCAGACCGTCCTGGCTGGTGATCTCCACCGGCTCGATCTCTTCGCCGTCGGCGGGCTCGTACGCCAGGTCCTTCAGCTGCCCGCCCACGCGCGCGGCGACGATCGAGCGGTCGCCGGCGAAGAGGTCCGCCGCCGTAGTGCCCGTCGTCACCACGCGCTCTTCCCGCTCGGAATCGCGTTGGATGATCACACGGACGTCTGACACCGGTCTCTCCTGACTGAAGGATCGCTACCCGCGGCGAATGCCGCGCAGCGAGAATCGTACCGAGCCGACCGGCCCGACCGCGAAACGGTTGTCCGCGCGACCGGCGAAGGCGGCGCCCCGGCGCGGTCAGGGTTCGCCGCACGCCTCCTCGCCGCACGCCTCCTCGAAGAAGTCCAGGTTCTCCTGGAGCGACTTGAGCAGCCGGTCCCGCTCCGCGTCGTCCACCCGCACCGGGGCGACGCCACCGGCTCGGCTCAGCCGCCGGAAGCCGCCGCGGCTCTCCAGCCGCCCGCTCACCCGGATCGGCAGCCCGACCAGATGGGCATGGCCCGCGATCCGGTAGTCGTCCTCGTCCAGCACGATCCGCAGCCGCGCCACGTCCGCCCCGGCCAGCACCCGCAGCCGCACCGTCCCGGGGCCGCCCGGCCCGGCACGGCCCAGGCGCACCACGGCGCCGGTGACCCGCACGGGTACGGACGGCTCGTCCCGTACGTAGCGGGCCCCGGCCTCGCGCAGCCCCGGCAGGTCACCGGGCGTGAACGCGACCGGTTCTGGCCGGGTGGAGAACCCCGGCGGCGGACCGGCGGCCGGTGACCACTCCAGGGCCACCCGGGCGCCCTCGGTGCCCTGGACGAGCGCCACGACGGCCTCCGTCAGCTCGCGGCTCACCCCCGCCGCCACGGCCGCGTCGAACGCCTCCATGCCGCCGGTGGCGCGCTGGTAGTCGACGGCGTCACGCAGCGCGTACAGGGCGCGCAGCAGGGTGGCGGTGGTGGCCCGGCCGTCCTCGACGGGGACGAAGACGGTCAGCTGATGGCCGCCGGTCGCGGTGCCCGCGGGGCCGGTCAGCACGCGTTCCAGGGATGCCTCGGCCGCCCGCCGGTGCCGCGCGCCGTAGTACCCGGCCCTGGCCCGGGCGGCGAGCGCCCCGGCCAGCAGGGTGGCCCGGGCGGCGGCGCG
>NZ_RIBZ01000846.1:0-21118 GCF_003721215.1 Streptomyces botrytidirepellens | reverse complement strand
CGGACAGCCGGGCGGACCGGGCGCCCCCGGCGCCGGCGGCCCGGGCGGCGGCCCGTGGGGAACCGCCCCCGTACCGCCTCCTCCCGGTACGCCGGAGCGCAAGCCGCGCGGGCTCGTGGCCGCCGTCCTGGCCGCCGTGCTCGTCGCGGGCGGCATCGGCGGCGGCGTCGGCTTCTGGGCCGCCGACCGGGAGAACGACAGCGGCGACACCACCACCGTCTCCGCCGTCGGCAACCCGAAGGCGGAAAGCCGCGCCCCCGGCTCCGTGTCCAACATCGCGGGCAAGACCCTCCCCAGCGTCGTCACCATCGAGGCGCAGGGCAACAACGGTGAGGGCGGCACCGGCACCGGCTTCGTCTACGACAAGCAGGGCCACATCCTCACCAACAACCACGTCGTCGCCTCCGCCGCCGACAACGGCAAGCTCACCGCCACCTTCTCCAACGGCAAGCGGTACACCGCCGAGGTCGTCGGCAAGGCCCAGGGCTACGACGTCGCCGTCATCAAGCTGAAGAACGCCTCCGGCGCCAAGCTCAACCCGCTGCCGCTCGGCAACTCCGACAAGGTCGTCGTCGGCGACGCCACGGTCGCCATCGGCGCCCCCTTCGGCCTCTCCGGCACCGTCACCACCGGCATCGTGAGCGCCAAGAACCGGCCGGTCGCCTCCAGCGACGGCGGCGGTGGCAGCGCCTCCTACATGAGCGCCCTCCAGACCGACGCCTCCATCAACCCCGGCAACTCCGGCGGCCCGCTGCTCAACGCGGACGGCGGCGTCATCGGCATCAACTCGGCCATCCAGTCCGCGGGCAGCGGCAGCGGCCTCGGCGAGTCCCAGCAGTCCGGCAGCATCGGCCTCGGCTTCGCCATCCCGATCAACACGGCGAAGAACGTCGCCCAGCAGCTGATCAAGACCGGCCAGCCGGTCTACCCGGTGATCGAGGCCACGGTCAGCATGAAGGACAGCAGCGCGGGCGCCACCATCGCCGCCAACGGCGCCGGCGGCAGCCCCGCCGTCGTCCCCGGCGGCCCGGCCGCCAAGGCGGGCCTCAAGTCCGGCGACGTGATCACCAAGCTCGACGACACCGTGATCGACAGCGGCCCGACCCTGATCAGCGAGATCTGGACCCACAAGCCCGGCGACAAGGTCACCCTCACCTACAAGCGCGACGGCAAGACGTCAACGGTCGACGTCACCCTGGGGCAGCGCAAGGGAGACAGCTGACACGCTAGGCTGATCCCCGCGCCACCAAAGGTGGCGCGGGGAGGCTTGCCCGAGCGGCCTAAGGGAACGGTCTTGAAAACCGTCGTGGCAGCGATGTCACCGAGGGTTCAAATCCCTCAGCCTCCGCGCAGGTAGGAAAAGGCAGGTGAGAGGGGCTCCCGGAGTCCGGGACCCCCTCTCACCTGCTTCCTGTCCCACCCTGTCCCACCTGAATCCCAGCGTTGACCAGCGCGTGCGGCCAACCTGTGGCCAGGCGGGCACCGGCACTGGGCACGGCTCGGCGTCGCTCGTCCAACCGGCTTCTACTTCCGGCCGAACCCGCGCGATGATCAGCTCATCCAGTCCGATCCTGGCGCTTGGTCGATGCCCTCGTAGCTGGCGATCCGGTGTTCGTAGGGGTGTCGCAACTTCTTCATGTCAGCGCAGCGCAACACTGACGTGGCCTCGGCTTGGTGCTGCCTCAGAACAAGGTGTCCTGGTCAGGCGTCTCCGGCGTCTCTGGAATCTCCAGCGGCGGCACGTCTTCGCCTCGCCACTTCGCATCAAGGTGTTTGCGCCAACCCTGCGGCGGTGGCCACGGCACGCCCCACTCGGCGAGTTGCTTCTTCGTCCAGCCGCCCTTCGGCGTCTGTGCGGCGGCGACTTCGTCAGGAGAGGGCACGTACGTCGACATGGGGCAATGCCTGCCCACGCGGCTGCCCCGGGTACGCATATGAAGGCCGACACAATACGTTCCTGCGTTGGCGTGAGCGTGGACAGTAAGTACTCAGGCCGCGAGGCCGTCGTCTTCGGCTGGCTCGTCCTGAGCCATCAGGCCGGCCACCCACAAGGGCATCAGCCAGTGCACTGCAAGGACCGCGATGAGCGCCGGTGCCGCATACGCCGTGGGAGCCTCGTCAGCGGCCGCACCCGTGATCAACAGGCCAGCGGCGGTTGCGGCTAGGAGCAGGGTCATAGCCCGGTGGGCGCGGGCCTGTACCCGAACGCGTTCCGCTGATTGCCGCTCGTCCAGCGCTCGTTCGCGCAGTTCGAGCAGACCACGGGTAGCGGCATTGATCACTCCGGTCGCGACCATCCATGGCAGCAGCAGTACCGCCATGACGATGAGGGCCCAGATCGGTTCTCCCTCCGCGAGGTAGAAGTAGGTCATGAGTACGCCGATGGCCGCGGTCAGCATCAGATGCGCGGAGACGGCCAGGCGCCGACGCGCGGCTGTGGCGTACAGCGGCCGTCCCCTGCGGTCGTTCATAAGCCGCAGCATGCTGCGGTCGTAGCGCGTCAGTGCCGTCGTCATGACCTTTTCCTCCCGTAGATCTCATCCGTGAGTGGCCGGAACGGTTCGAGGGAGAACAGCGCCTCAACTGGCAGCTCGAAGAACTTCGCGATCTTCAGTGCCAGGTCGAGGCTCGGGTTGTACTGTCCTCGCTCGATGTAGCCGATGGTCTGGTAATGCGCTCCCACCACCTCGGCCAGGCGCTGCCGCGACACCTTCCGTTCAGCGCGCACCATGGCCAGTCGGTTGTGCACCTGCTCACTCATGTATAAGGAGTACTACATTTCGTCTGAGAGCTGCAACCATCGACGGCGCTCCCTGTGGGGGCGCCGTCGGGTCACCTCTGCGCTCAGCCAGGCCAACTAAGCGCTCAGGGGCCGACCGGAGCGCTCCATCAATCCGTTGTCATAGGTTGAGCGCGTCATCGATCAGTTGGTTCGCCCGGTGCTGCTGGCCCCGCAGCAGCTTCGCGTAGAACTTCCAGAGCACGGCGATGCTGTGCCCGGCCCGCCGGGCGACCTCCACCGGATCCACGCCCGCCTTGATCCACAGCGAGATGCCTGCGTGCCGCGCCGCGTACGGCACCTCGGCGAGCGGCGTATGGACCTCGGCGGCGGGAAGAGCCTCGCGCCGGGCCTCCTGCCAGACCTCCGTGTACTCCGTCGAGCGCACCCGACCACCGCGCACGGCGCGGAACAGCCGTCCGTCCGGGGCGGTCCCGTACACGTCCAGGTGACGACGGAGCAGCTGCACGAGCACCGGCGGGATGGGTACCGGCCGGGTGGTCTTCCGGGCCCGTCGTTTCAGCCCGCGCACTTCGTACGACTTGCCGGCGTCCGTCCACCCGGCCCCGACCTCCGGTCGGCTCCCGCGGGGATCAGTTCGCCCCAGCCTGACTCCGGCAGCTTGCAGTCCCGCTTCGTCAGTGCGGCCGCCTCGGAAGGGCGCATCCCCGCGTAGTACAGGCACCCGAAGAACGCGTGAAGTGCTCCCCGCACGGCCCCTGGGCCCTCACGGCCGCCAGCAGCTCCCGCATCAGCTCCGGGCCGGGGACGTAACGGAAGTCCACCTCGTCGTCCGTCTCCGGAGGGTCCCAGTCGATCCGGCTCAACGGGTTGACGGTGAGCAGGCTTCGCTCGATCGCCGCGATCTCCTCCGGCGGTTCCTCCACGTCCTTCCGGGCCGCGAACTCGCCCTCGTCGTCGCGGACGCACTGGAAGGCCCACACGCGCAGCGCCAGGCGCAGGACCTCGGGATCCGGCGATCCCGGCGTGGCCCCGGTGTCTGATGAGTCGCCTGCCTCCACTTGAAAGTCGCTGGCGGATCCAAACCCGCCGTAGCTACAGTCCCAGACTGTCCGCACAAGGGGTCCGGAGGTTCCAGGTGAGGCGCAACGGTCAGGTGCTCGTCTTCGACGCGGACGACACGCTGTGGGAGAACAACGTGTTGTTCGAGCGCGTCATCAAGGACTTCCTTGCCTGGCTGGAGCATCCCACCCTCGACAAGCTGCAACTGCGCGTCATCCTCGACGACATCCAGTCGGCGAATGCCGTCACGCACGGCTACGGCACCCAGATGCTCCTGCGCAGCCTCGCCGACTGCGTCGAGCGACTGCGTAGCCGACCGGCCACGGCTCAAGAACTCGGCGAGATCCGTGAACTGGCTGCGGCGCTGATCGATTACCAGGTGGAGCTGATCCCAGGAGTCGCAGACACGCTCGCGGCGCTCAGCGATCGTCACGAGCTCCTGTTGCTCACGAAAGGCGACCAGGCCGAGCAACAGCGCAAGATTGACGCCTCCCAACTCGCGCACCACTTCAAGGCAGTCGGCATCGTCCCCGAGAAGAACGGCGAGACCTACCACCGGTTCATCAACGCACACGCACTCAACCCCGCCACCAGCTGGATGATCGGCAACTCGCCGAAGTCGGACATCCTTCCAGCGCGAGAGGCGGGGATGAACGCCGTCTTCATACCCAATGACCACACCTGGGTCCTGGAGCACAGCGAACTCGACCCTGACGACGACCGGGTACTGCGGTTGCGGACCTTCCGTGAGCTGCTGGACCACTTCTGAGGGACCGGCAGGGAGAGCTAGCCACATGAACAGCACACCTCCTGAACGCCCCCGCGACCGGGCGCTGACCGTACCCACCGTCTCCTGCGTCTTCGTCTGCCACGACAGCGCGGGACGCATCCTGCTGGCTCGTCGCAGTGCAGGTGCGCGAGACGAGCCGGGCACGTGGGATACCGGAGCCGGTGCCCTTGAACATGGCGAGTCGTTCGAGGAAGCGGTCATGCGCGAGGTCCGCGAGGAGTACGCGGCGGACGCCCTCGCCATCGAGACCATCGGCGTCCGCAACATCCTGCGCGGCACCCCTGTCTCCCACTGGGTCGCGGTGGTCTTCGCTGTCGAAGTAGACCCCGCCCAGGTCGCCATCGGCGAGCCCCACAAGTTCAACGCGCTCGACTGGTTCACCCCGGGCCAACTACCTCAACCACAGCATTCGCAGCTAGCGGACACCCTCGCCCTCTTCCACGGCCGCAAGCTCGCCTCCGGCAGTAACTGAAACGGCAGGCCATCAGCGGTGCTGCCAGGACTTCGCGTCGGCGACGAAATGGGCCGTACCCTGGAAACGAGCAGGCGCCACCCCACCCCTCATGGGTGAAGTGGCGCCCCGGTGCGCTACACGGCCCGGCCGGCCTACTCGTCGGCCGCCTCCAGAGGGATACGCCAGCAGACCTGGCCGAGTACGCCTTCTCCGCGACGGCCTCAGGTAATTCGCGGACTCCGTCGCTCGATGAGGACGACGTCGCGCCATACGTCGTGGTGGCGGCCGATGCGTTCGCGGGTGCCGATGACGCGGAAGCCCGCGCGCTGGTGCAGGCCGAGGCTGGTGGCGTTCTCGGGGAAGATGCCGGATTGGACGGTCCAGATGCCTGCCGCTTCCGTGGAGGCGATCAACGCGTTCAGAAGCGCAAGCCCGACCCCTCGATTGCGCGCGGCGGGGTGAACGTAGACGGAGTGTTCGACAACGCCTGCATACGCACAGCGGTCGGACACCTTCGTGGCGGCGACCCAGCCGAGCACGCGCCCGTCGTGGTCCAGCGCGACGTGTCGGTGGCCCGAGAGCTTGGTCGCATCGAACGCTTCCCAACGGGGCGCGGCAGTCTCGAAGGTGGCGTTGCCCTCGTCGATGCCGAGCTGGTAGATCGCTAGGACCTCATCGGCGTGCTCGGCCGTCAGACCGGTGATGCGGATTGTCCCGGCGCGGAGGGTCACCCGCGGCCTCCATCGGTGAGTTCGCCGACGAGGCTCTGAATGCGGCTCCGGATCTCGTCGCGGATCGGCCGTACCGCGGCAACACCTTGCCCGGCCGGATCGTTGAGCTTCCAGTCCCGGTACGTCGTGCCGGGGAAGTACGGGCAGGCGTCGCCGCAGCCCATGGTGATGACGACGTCCGACGCCTGCACCGCTTCGGCCGTCAGCACCTTCGGGGTCTCTGCGGCGATGTCGATGCCGACTTCCGCCATCGCTTCCACCACGGCGGGGTTGACGTGCTCGGCGGGGGCCGAACCGGCGGAGCGGACTTCGACGCGGTCGCCCGCGAGGTGGGTGAGGAAGGCGGCGGCCATCTGGGAGCGGCCCGCGTTGTGGACGCAGACGAACAGCACGGACGGCTTCTGGGGGTCAGACACGGGCGGGGCCTTCCTGGGCGGGCGTGCGCTCGGTGGCCACGGCGGGGGACGGTGGGAAGTAGCGGCGGGCGGCCAGGGCCACGTAGACGAGGCCGATCAGGACGGGGACTTCGATGAGCGGGCCGACGACTCCGGCCAGGGCCTGGCCGGAGGAGGCGCCGAAGGTCGCGATGGCGACGGCGATGGCGAGTTCGAAGTTGTTGCCCGCGGCGGTGAACGCCAGCGTGGTCGCGCGGGGGTAGTCCAGGCCCGCGGCCTTGCCCAGCGCCATGGACCCGGCCCACATCACGGCGAAGTAGACCAGCAGCGGCACCGCGATCCGGGCCACGTCCATCGGCTGTGAGGTGATCGCGTCGCCTTGGAGGGCGAACAGGACGACGATCGTGAACAGCAGTCCGTACAGGGCGAACGGCCCGATGCGCGGGATGAGCGTCGTCTCGTACCAGGCCCGGCCCCTGGCCTTCTCGCCGACGCGCCGGGTCAGGAACCCGGCTACCAGCGGGATGCCGAGGAAGATCAGGACGCTGCGGGCGATCTCCCACACGCTGACGTCGAGGCCGGTCTGTTCCAGGCCGAGCCAGCCGGGCAGCACGGTGAGGTAGAACCAGCCGAGCGCGGAGAAGGCGATCACCTGGAACACGGAGTTCAGGGCGACGAGGACGGCGGCGGCTTCCCGGTCGCCGCAGGCCAGGTCGTTCCAGATGATGACCATGGCGATGCAGCGGGCCAGGCCGACGATGATCAGGCCCGTCCGGTACTCCGGCAGGTCCGGCAGGAGGAGCCAGGCGAGCGCGAACATGAGGGCCGGGCCGAGGACCCAGTTGAGTACGAGCGAGGGGACCAGCAGGCGCCGGTCCCGGGTGACCGTGTCGAGGCGGTCGTAGCGGACCTTGGCCAGGACCGGGTACATCATCACCAGCAGGCCCAGCGCGATCGGCAGGGAGACACCGGTGACGGTCACCTTCGCCAAGGCGTCGCCGAGGCCCGGAACGAGCCGTCCGAGGCCGAGTCCGGCGGCCATCGCGAGCAGGATCCACACCGCGAGGAACCGGTCCACGAACGACAGGCGCGCGGCGACCGGGGCGGTGGAGGGCGCGGTCGTGGAGTCGGCGCCCATCAGGCGCCGCCGCCCGCCGCACCGGCGGGCTCGGGCAGCGGCTGCCCGGCGGGCCGGGTGAGGATTCCGGCGAGCCGGTCGGTCATCTCCGGCAGCAGCCAGTAGTAGACCCAGGTGCCCCGGCGCTCGCAGTCGATCAGCCCGGCCTGTCGCAGCAGCTTCAGGTGATGGGAGATCGTCGGCTGGGAGAGGTCGAAGGCGGGGGTGAGGTCGCAGACGCAGACCTCGCCTCCGGCGCGCGAGGCGATCATCGACAGCAACCGCAGCCGGATCGGATCACCCAGCGCCTTGAACACCTTCGCCAGCTCGACGGACTGCGCCTCGTCGAGCGGGGCGGTCAGCAGTCCGGGGCAGCAGCCGTCGACGTCGTCCTGACCGAGCACCGCAAGCTCTTGTTTCGACATCCTTCTATGTTGACGTTCTTCGATCCAAGACGCAAGCTTGTATTGAAGAGGATCGATACAGCCCGATGGGAGACCGCCATGTCCCGCGCTCAGCTCGCCTTGAACGTGCCCGACCTTGACGCCTCAGTGGCGTTCTACTCCAAGCTCTTCGGCGTCGAGCCGGCCAAGCGCCGCCCCGGATACGCCAACTTCGCGATCACCGAACCGCCGCTGAAGCTCGTCCTGATCCAAGGCGAAGCAGGCCAGGAAACTCGTCTGGATCACCTTGGCGTCGAGGTCGATTCCACCGAGCAGGTCAACGCCGCCACCGACCGGCTCAAGGGCGCCGGACTCGCCACGTTCGAGGAGAACGACACGTCCTGCTGCTATGCCCTCCAGGACAAGGTCTGGGTCCACGGTCCCGGCAAGGAACCCTGGGAGGTCTACGTCGTCAAGGGCGATGCCGACCAGATGGGCAAGAGTGCGGCAACCGATGCCGACGGCACCTGCTGCACGGACCAACCCGCCTCGGAAGGAGCCGTCGTCGGAGCAGGCTGCGCGTGCGGCTCCTGAGCCGCAGCGAGGCCGCGTAACAACGCCGAGGTCAGCGACGTAGCTGGTCAGAAGGGGTGCCCCCCGAGTCGAGGGGCACCCCTTCCGCAGGTCCGCTGTCTCACGTCAGGGGATGGAGACGCTGGTGCCGAACTCGAAGACGCGGGCCTGGTTCGGCCTGACCGGCATGATCCGGTGCCCCTGACAGTTCGGAAGACCGAAGACGGTGGCGGTCTGGTTGGTGTGGTTCACGACGGACATGGGCCAGACGTTCGTCGTGTAACAGCCACTCGGGTTGGTGTACGTGTTCAGGCCGACGGTCAAGGTGCCCTCGGCGGCCGCGGCCGATCCCGCGGACGACAGGGCGAGGGCCACTGCACCCGTCACTGACGCCGCGACAAGCCCGATACGACGCATCGTTGCCTCCTGCTCAGACACGATCCGGAGGAGGCGCCGACCGCCTCCTGACCCATTGCTAGCGACCGTCGCTTGACGGGCACTCTCGGCTCGCGTGAGTGCGGAGAAGAGGGCATTGGCTCCGTACGCGACATGCGGGTGGGGCCAGAAGTCCGGAGGCCCCACCCGTCCGTGGCGGAGCGTCAGGCGCTCCGGGTGCCGAAGTAGTGGCCCTGGTCGAGGTCGTCGATGAGGCCGGGGCCGGTGGGGTGCCAGTTCAGCAGGTCGCGGGTCAGGGCGTTGGACGCCGCGACGTCGGCGGCGAGGAAGCGGCTCAGCCAGCCGAAGTGCGCGTCCGCCTCCTCGGCGGGTATGGAGACCGCCGGCAGGTCGAGGTGACGGCCGATCACCTCCGCGATGGTGCGCAGCGGTACGCCCTCTTCGGCGGTGCCGTGCAGTACCGATCCCGCCGGGGCGTTCTCCACGGCCAGTCGGAGCAGCCGCGCGGCATCGAGACGGTGGACCGCGGGCCAGAGATTGGCCCCGTCGCCGATGTAGCCGGAGACGCCCTTCTCGCGGGCGATGTCGATCAGCCGGGGGACGAAGCCGTGGTCGCCCTCGTCGTGGACAGACGCCGCGAGACGCACGATGGATGAGCGGACGCCGCGTTCGGCGAGGTCCAGTGCCGCCCGCGCGCTGGCCTCCCGGGGGCCCGCGGTCGAGAGGTCGGGCCGGTCCTGCTCGGTCGCGACCCGTCCCGGGGCGATCCCGAGCAGACCGGAGGCGACGACGAGGGGGCGACCGGTGCCCTCGAGCGCGGCGCCGAAGGTCTCGATGGCGCGCAGATCGGCCTTGACGGCGCCCTCGTAGTCCGAGAAGTCGTGGATGAAGGCGAGGTGCACGACCCCGTCGGCCGCGGTGGCGCCCGCGTGCAGGCTGTCGGGGTCGTCGAGGGCGCCGCGGTGCACCTCGGCGCCGGCCGCGGCGATGGCCTCGGCGGAGGCGTTCGAGCGGGCGAGTCCGAGGACCTGGTGGCCCGCGCGGAGGAGTTCGGGAACGACGGCGGAGCCGATGAAGCCGGACGCGCCGGTGACGAAAACACGCATCAGTGAGATCTCCCAGTGGTGGCCCGTCCTTGGCGCAGGGCGCGTCCGGACAAGTCGATGTCAGTCACTGTCATCGGCAGCGTACCACTGCGATGTCAGTCACTGTCATCGCGTAGGATCGAGGCCATGGGTCGATGGGAGCCGGGCGCGCGTGAGCGACTGCAACGGGCGGCGTTGGAGCTCTACGTCGAGCGGGGATTCGAGCAGACGACGGTTGCGGAGATCACCAACCGGGCGGGCCTCACGGAGCGGACGTTCTTCCGCCACTTCGCCGACAAGCGCGAAGTGCTGTTCTCGGGCCAGGACGAGCTGCTCGAATCCTGTGTGAACACCATCGTCGGCGCGCCCGAAGCCACGGCTCCTCTCGACGCGGTGGCCGAGGCCCTCCAGGCCATTTCGGCCCGGTTCGAAGAGCGCCGCGAGTTCTCCCGGCAGCGCCAGACCGTGATCGCCGCGAACGCCGGACTTCAGGAACGCGAACTGCTGAAGCTCGCCGCGCTCGCTTCCGCCACGGCCGACGCGCTACGTCGGCGCGGTGTCACGGAGCCCACCGCGAGCCTGGCCGCCGAGGCCGGGGTCGCGGTCTTCAAGATCGCGTTCGAGCGCTGGATCGGCGAGCCCGGCGGGCGGACGTTGGCCGACGTCATCCAGGACTCCCTCGATCACCTCAAGGCCGCGACCGCAGGCTGAGAGGCGCCCCGGCCCGGCGGTCATGCGACCGGCGGCAGAGTGCGGCCTGTGCTGCCCGTGCGGCCTGTGCTGCCCGTGCGGCCTGTGCTGCCCGTGCGGCCTGTGCTGCCCGTGCTGCCGGTGGCGCTACGGGCCGCGGAGGCGACCGTGGCCTCCGCTTCGCGCCGGGTCAGCCCGGTGTGGAGCGCGGCCTCGACGAGGGCCGGGGCCAGTTCGTCCCCCGCGCCCGCCTCGTACGCCCGGCAGGCGGCCCAGAACAGCCGGTCGTTGCGCCGCCCCTCCTGGGATTCGCGGACGAACCGTACGAGGGCGGCGTCGCGCCCCGGCGCTCCGACGGCAATCGGGCGGGCCGCCGCCCGGTCCGGCGGCGTACGCACCGGGGTTTGCACCAGGCCGAGCAGCTCGGGCGGGGCCGGGGCGGGGCGCCACGCGGGGGAGCCGGGCGCCAGGCGGTAGCGGCCGCGTGAGGTGGCCGAGCCGGGGCCGACGAGGTAGCCGCCCGTCCCGCGGATGTCGATGCCGGGGGCGATCCGGCCCGCGGAGTTGGGGACGCTGAGCCCGGGCGGCCCGCACAGCCACAGGTGGCGCCCGCCGCCGGGGGTGAGCACCGTGACGGTGCGGGGGAGGGTGAACGCGTACCGGCGGGCCAGCCGGGCGAGTGCGGCGGCGCCGTCGACGCGTGGTTCGTGCTTGAGGTCGAGGTCGACGCCGATGAGGTGGTGCGGGGCGCGGCCGCAGGCGATGCCGTAGCCGGTGGCCCAGGGAGCGGCGGCGAACAGCGCCCGGATCGCCTCCGGGTCGGCGGACGCGTCGTGGACGCCGTGGCCGAGGCGCCCGCAGGCGCCGCGGCAGGGCAGGGGTACGGGGTCGTGGTGGTGAGGGGAGCGCACGGCGGGCAGCTTCGCGCGGGTCAGTGGGATGACGCGGAAGCCATGGGCCGCGGCGGCGAGAGCGTGGGCGAGTGCGGTGTTCGCCATGTCCCCATTTTCGGACAACTGTCCGATAAGGGGAAGGGGGCCGGCGCGTCGCGGCAGTCCGGGGCGCGGAGGCGCGTCGGAGGTTTGAACGGAGTTCATCATGCTTGCGTGGTAATACGTCGTTCGGTGCGGTTCGTCTGCTGTGGGGTGGGCAACTTTCCGTCATGGCAGGTGTTCGCGGATGACCGGCACGAGTGAGTAGTGGTGATTCATTGAGTGAACGGGACGGGTGAGGTCGTTTACGGTCACGCGGCGGCGCTTCGGTGCCGCCGCGCGGTCGTGCTTGACAGCGCTTGACAGCGTCAATTTATCTGACGGATAGTCAGAAAGCTTTCCCGTGCGGTCGTACGACGCCGTCGAGCCCAGGGGAGTCCGCTGCTCATGCACCTCGCCCCCACACCCCGCCAGCAGCAGCTGCGCGAGGAACTCCGCGCCTACTTCCGCGAGCTGATCACGCCAGAGACCCGTGCGGCCCTGCCCGGCGACCCGACAGCCCAGCGGCGGCTGTTGCGACGCATCGGCGCCGACGGGCTGCTCGGGCTCGGCTGGCCGGTCGAGTACGGCGGCCAAGGGCGCGGCCCCGACGAGCAGTTCGTCTTCTTCGACGAGGCGTACCGGGCGGGCGCGCCGGTCTCCATGGTCACGCTCAACACGGTCGGCCCGACCCTGATGCGGTACGGCACCGAGGAGCAGAAGCGGTTCTTCCTGCCGCGCATCCTCAGCGGGGAGATCGTCTTCGCCATCGGCTACTCGGAACCGGAAGCCGGAACCGACCTCGCCTCGCTGCGCACGAAGGCGGTGCGCGAGGTGAACGGGGCGAACGAGGGGCACCGGGCCGGGTTCGGCGGGGCGGGCGCCGAATCGTGGCGGATCGACGGCGCCAAGACCTTCACCAGCAACGCCCAGAACGCCGACTGGATCTGGCTCGCCTGCCGCACCGACCCGGCGGCGCCCAAGCACAAGGGCATCTCGATCATCCTGGTGCCGACCGACGCCCCCGGCTTCTCCTGGACGCCGATCGAGACGGTCGCGGGCCTGACCACGACCGCGACCTACTACGACGCGATCCGCGTCCCGGCCGACCATCTCGTCGGCGAGGAGAACGGCGGCTGGGGACTGATCACCACGCAGCTCAACCACGAGCGGGTCGCGCTCGCCGCCATCGGCATGCAGGCCGAGGACTTCTACGAGGCCGTCCTCGCCCACGCCCGTACCCCCGACCCGGACACCGGGGCCCGTTCCGCCGACCAGGACTGGGTACGGGCCCGGCTGGCGGAGGCGCACGCCCGGCTGGCGGCGACCCGGCTGCTCAACTGGCGGCTGGTCGGGGACGTGGGGGCGGGGACGCTGAGCCCGGGCGACGCGAGCGGCGTCAAATTCGCCGGAACCGAAAGCGCGGTCGCGGTGTATTCCCTGTGTCAGGAAATCGCGGGAGAGGCGGGGCTGATCCGGTCGGGGTCGCCGGGAGCGTTCGGGGACGGCGAGTTGGAGCGGATGAACAGGGCCGCGCAGATCAACACCTTTGGGGGCGGGGCGAGTGAGGTGCAGAGGGAGATCGTGGCGACCATGCGGCTCGGCATGCGGCGGGGGCGGCGATGACAGCTGAGGCGGCGATGAGCGCCGCGCCGGAGGAGTTGTACGAGAGGCTGAGGGCGTACGAGGGCCGAGTGGCGGCGAGCGGCGGCGAGGGCAGGGACCCGGTCAACGAGCCCATGATCAGGCACTGGTGCGAGGCGATGGGCGACACCAACCCCGCCTATCCGGGCATCGCACCGCCGACGATGCTCCAGGCGTGGACGATGGGCGGGCTCGGCGGCCACCCCGGCGGTTCGGCCCGGTCGGAGGCGTACGACGAGCTGCTGGCGCTGCTCGACGAGGCGGGCTGCACCTCGGTCGTCGCCACGGACTGCGAGCAGGAGTATCTGCGGCCGCTGCGCCCGGGAGACCGGATCACCTTCGACGCGGTGATCGAGTCGGTGTCGCCGCGCAAGACCACCACGCTGGGCACGGGCCACTTCGTCACCACGCGGATGGACATCCGGGCGGGCGGTGAGCTGGTCGGGACGCATCGCTTCCGCATCCTCAAGTACGCGCCGGTGCGGCGGAAGCCGGATCAGAAGCCGAAGCAGGAGCCGGAGCAGAGACCGGAGCAGGAGCCCAAGGCGAGGCGCCCGCGTCCCGTCATCAACCGGGACAACGCGGGGTTCTGGGAGGGAGTGGCCGCCCACCAGCTGCTCATCCAGCGCTGCACCGGATGCGGCACCCTCCGCTTCCCCTGGCTGCCGGGGTGCGGCGGCTGCGGTTCGCCGGAGTGGGACACGGTCGCGGCGTCCGGCGCGGGCACGGTGTTCAGCTATGTGGTCATGCACCATCCGCCCTTCCCCGCCTTCGATCCGCCGTATGCGGTGGGTCTGATCGAGCTGGCCGAGGGGGTCCGCATCGTCAGCAACATCACGGGGGTGCCGCACGACAAGGTGCGCATCGGGATGCCCGTGGAGCTGGAGTTCCTGCGCGCCGACGACGAGCTGGAGCTGCCCGTCTTCCGAGGGGCGGTGGCCTGATGGACTTCACGCCCACTCCGGAGCAGTCCGCCGCCCGGGACCTGGCGGCGGAGATCTTCGGCGATCTGTCCACCCATGAGCGGCTGTCGGCGCTCGGCACCGGTGTCGACGGCGAGCTGTGGAAGGCGCTCTGCGCGGCGGGGCTGCCCGCCGCCGTGGAGGAGATCGGCCTGGTCGGTCTGGTGCTGCTGCTGGAGGAGCAGGGCCGGGTGACCGCCCAGGTGCCGCTCGCTGCGAGCTGTGCGTACGGCGTGCTGCCGGTGGCCGCCCATGGCACCGCGGAGCAGCGCGCGCGGCTGCTCCCCGCCCTGCGGGACGGTACGGCGGTGGCGACGGCCGCGTACCGGGCCACTTCGCGGCCGACGGCCTCGGCGCGCCGGACCACCGAGGGGTGGGTGCTGACTGGCACGTTCCCGGTGGTCCCCTGGTTGCGGGCGGCGACCCATGTGCTGGTCCCGGCGCTCACAGAGGAGGGGCACACCCGCTGCTTCCTGATCGAGACCCAGACGGTCCCAGCCCCGCCCACCTCGGCCCCGCCCACCTCAGCCCCGCCCGCCCCTGCCGCGCATCCCTCCAGCGCGCCCGTGCGGACCGAATCCCCCGTGCGGACCGAAGCCGTTGAGACCACCGCACCCTGGGCCGCGGGGCGGCTCACGCTCCATGAGGCACCCGCCGAGCCGCTCGGCGACCACGGCACTTGGGCCGATGTGCTGGGCAGGGCCCGTACCGCCTTCGCCGGGTTGCAGGCGGGCGTCTGCCAGGGGTCGGTCGCGCGGGTGGTCCACCACACCTCCGTCCGCGAGCAGTTCGGGCGCCCGCTCTCCGCCCAGCAGGGCGTGCTGCTGCGCGCGGCGGATGCCCATATGGACACCGAGGCGATCCGGGTGACGGCCTACGAGGCGGCCTGGCGCCGTGATCAGCATCTGCCCGCGGCCACCCATGCGCTCACCACCGCCTGGTGGGCCTGTGAGGCGGGCAGACGGGTCGTCCACGCGAGTCAGCATCTGCACGGCGGGATCGGCGCCGACGTGGAGCATCCGGTGCACCGGCACTTCCTGTGGGGGCGGCAGTTGGACGCCTATCTGGGCCCCGCCCCCGCCCTGCTGGCCGAGCTGGGCACCCTGCTCACGGAGGAGGCGGCCGCATGACGATCACGGTCCGTGCGGGCGAGGCGCTGCCCCCGCTGCGCATTCCGATCACCCGGACGCTCATCGTCTCCGGCGCCCTCGCCTCACGGGACTACCAGGATGTGCACCACGACGCCGAGGCGGCCAGGGAGAAGGGCTCCCCGGACATCTTCATGAACATCCTGACCACCAATGGCCTGGTCGGGCGGTACATCACCGACCACTTCGGGCCGCGGGTCCACCTCCGGAAGGTTGCCATCCGGCTCGGCGCCCCCAACTACCCCGGGGACGAGATGGTGCTGACCGGCGAAGTCACCTCGGTCGCCGACGGCACGGCGGAGGTCGCGGTGACCGGGACGAACGCCATAGGCCGCCATGTGACCGGCACGGTCACCGTGGAGCTGCCCACCGGCTCCCCGACCGGAGCGGTCCGATGAGCGCCCGCCGGCCGGACCGGCTCGGAGGGCGGGCCGCCGTCGTGGGCATCGGCGCCACCGAGTTCTCCAAGGACTCCGGCCGCAGCGAGCTGACGCTCGCGGCCGAGGCCGTCCGGGCGGCGCTGGACGATGCGGGGATCGCCCCGGCCGAGGTCGACGGGCTGGTCACCTTCACCATGGACACCAGCCCGGAGATCACCGTGGCCCAGGCATGCGGCATCGGCGAGCTGACGTTCTTCTCACGGGTGCACTACGGCGGGGGCGCCGCCTGCGCCACCGTGCAGCAGGCCGCGCTCGCCGTCGCCACCGGGGTGGCGGAGGTCGTCGTCTGCTACCGCGCGTTCAACGAGCGCTCCGGGCGCCGCTTCGGATCCGGGGTGCAGCACCGCGAGCCGTCGGCCGAGGGCGCGGCGCTCGGCTGGTCGCTGCCCTTCGGTCTGCTCACCCCCGCCTCCTGGGTCGCCATGGCCGCGCAGCGCTACCTGCACACCTACGGTCTGACGCCCGAGGCCTTCGGTCAGGTGGCCGTCGTCGACCGCCGCCATGCCGCCACCAACCCGGCCGCGTATTTCCACGGCAAGCCGATCACCCTGGACGATCACGCCGCCTCCCGCTGGATCGTGGAGCCGCTGCGGCTGCTCGACTGCTGTCAGGAGACGGACGGCGGCCAGGCGATCGTGGTCACCAGCGTCGAGCGGGCCCGCGATCTCCCGCGCCCGCCCGTCGTGATCACGGCGGCGGCGCAGGGCTCGGGCCGGGCGCAGGAGCAGATGACGAGCTTCTACCGGGACGATCTCTCCGGGCTGCCGGAGATGGGCGTGGTCGCGCGGCAGCTGTGGAGCGGCAGCGGACTGGCCCCCGCCGACATCGATGTGGCCATCCTCTATGACCACTTCACGCCGTTCGTGCTGATGCAGCTGGAGGAGTTCGGCTTCTGCGGGCGGGGCGAGGCGGCCGGATGCGTCGCCGAGGGCGCGCTGCCGCTCAACACCCATGGCGGTCAGCTCGGTGAGGCCTATCTGCACGGGATGAACGGGATAGCGGAGGCCGTCCGCCAGATACGCGGCACGGCCGTCAACCAGGTGCCGCACGCCGCCCGGGCACTGGTCACCGCGGGCACCGGGGTACCGACATCCGGGCTCCTCCTCGGCGCAGACGGCTGAACCACGCGCGTGTCTGCGGCACCGGCCGTCCGGTGTCCACATTCACTCCTCATATGAACCGAGGAAAGAAGAGCAGATGGATGTTCATGGGCTGGGCTGCCAGTCTGATCGCGGTGCTCGTCACCTCGATCAGCGGCCCCGCCTCCGCCTCGGCGGAAGCCCTCCCCGACCCCCGTCCCCTGGGCGCCAAGGTCTTCCAGGGCTGGGGCTTCGACACCTGCCACGCCCCCACGCTCGCCGCCCTGCGCGCGTGGAACGTCTCCCGGTATCGCGCCGTCGGCGTCTACTACGCGGGCCGCGGCCGGGCCTGCCCCAGCCAGCCGAACCTCAGCGTCTCCTGGATGCGCGGGGTGAAGAGCATGGGGTGGCATGTGCTGCCCATCTTCGTGGGGTCCCAGTCCCCCTGCGTCCGCAACAAGAACAAGAGGCACGTCGCCATCGGCAGCACGCCCTGGGCACAGGGGCGCAAGGAGGGGAAGGACGCGGTGGCCCGCGCGAAGGCGCTGGCGATGAAGAAGCGCAGCGCGCTCTATCTGGACATGGAGGCGTACGACCAGGGGAAGGCGAGCTGCGCGGCCACCACGCTCTCCTTCATCCGCGGCTGGAACCGCGAGGTGCGGTCGCACGGCTTCTTCCCCGGTTTCTACAGCAGCGCCGAGTCCGGGGTGCGCCATCTGGAGAAGTCCCGGAAGGCGGGGGTCCGTGATCTTCCCTCCGTGATGTGGTTCGCGCGCTGGAACGGGAAGGCGGCGCTGGCCGGTGAGCCGGTGCTGGCCAAGACGGCCTGGCATCCGCACCGCCGTATCCATCAGTACGTGGGCAATGTGAAGGAGAAGCACGGAGGCCGGACGCTCCAGATCGACCGCAACAAGGTGGACGCGCCGGTCGCGATCATCAGTTGAGCCGTCGGCGGACCGTCGGCCGGAGGGGGGACCCTCTCCGGCACAACCCTGACGGCACAACCCTGACGGAAGTCCCACCCTCTCCATCCGCAGGAGGTGTTGCCAGCCCTACCCCTACAACCTCAGGCTGATTCGGCTTCGGCACTTGTGGCCGATCCGCGGTGAGCCGCTCACTCCCTAGCGTTGGGGCATGACCACGACCGTGTGCCCAGGGGCTTCCCCCGCCGCGTTCCCGTCGTTCACCTCGTACGTACGGGCCCGGGGGCCGATGCTGCTGCGCACCGCCCGCTCGCTGACGCCCAATGCCTGTGACGCCGAGGATCTGCTCCAGACCGCGCTGACCAAGACGTACATCGCGTGGGAGCGGATAGAGGACCACAAGGCGCTGGACGGCTATGTGCGCCGGGCGCTGGTCAACACCCGGACCTCCCAGTGGCGCAAGCGCAAGGTCGACGAGTTCGCGTGCGAGGAGCTGCCCGAGCCGGACCCGGTCCCCGCCCCCGACCCCGCCGAGCAGCAGGTCCTGCGCGACATGATGTGGCGCGCGGTGCTGCGGCTGCCGGACCGTCAGCGGGCCATGGTCGTCCTCAGGTATTACGAGGACCTGAGCGAGGCCCAGACGGCGGAGGTGCTCGGGGTGTCCATCGGCACGGTCAAGAGCGCCGTCTCCCGCGCCCTCGGCAAGCTCCGCGAGGACCCGGAGCTGTGCCGCGCGGCCTGACCGCGAGCGTCCCGACGGCGAAGGGGCGCCGGGGCGAGGTGTTCCAGGAAACAGGGGGTCTCCGGGGCCAAGCGGGGTAGTGACATACCGGCCGGTCGCTTGCACAATCGGCGGACTACCCGCGCGTAACCGTAAAACCCTGGAGGCCACGGTGCTCAGCACGATGCAGGACGTACCGCTGACCGTGACCCGCATCCTCGAGCACGGAGCGCTGGCCCACGGCACGGCTCAGGTGGTCACCTGGACCGGTGGCGGCGAGCCGCAGCGCCGTAGCTTCCACGATGTGGGCCTGCGCGCCACCCGGCTGGCGAACGCGCTGCGCGACGAGCTGGGTGTTGAGCAGGGGCAGGCCGTCGGCACGCTTCTGTGGAACAACTGCGAGCATCTGGAGGCCTATCTCGCGGTCCCCTCCATGGGCGCCGTGCTGCACACCCTCAATCTCCGGATGCCCACCGGCCAGCTGACCTGGATCATCAACCACGCCGCCGACCGCGTGATCGTGGTGAACGGTTCGCTGCTGCCGCTTCTCGCCCCGCTGCTGCCCGAGCTGGGTTCTGTGGAGCACATCGTCGTCACCGGGCCGGGCGACCGTTCCGTGCTGGACGGGTGCCGGGCCCGCGTCCACGACTACGAGGAACTGATCGAGGGCCGCCCCGAGCGCTACCCCTGGCCGGTGACCGACGAGCGCCAAGCCGCGGCCCTGTGCTACACCTCCGGAACGACCGGCGACCCCAAGGGCGTGGCGTACAGCCATCGCTCCATCTATCTGCACTCGATGCAGGTCAACAGCGCCGAGGCCTTCGGGATGTCCGCGAAGGACACCCTGTTGCCCGTCGTGCCGATGTTTCACGCGAACGCGTGGGGCACCCCGCACGCCGCATTCATGGCGGGCGCCTCGATGGTGATGCCCGACCGCTTCCTCCAGCCCGCGCCGCTCGCCGACATGATCGAGGCCGCCCGGCCCACCCTCGCCGCCGCCGTCCCCACCATCTGGCAGGGGCTGCTCGCCGAACTCGACGCCACGCCACGGGACGTATCGAGCCTCACCCATGTCTACATCGGCGGGTCGGCCTGCCCGCCGTCCCTGATGAAGGCGTTCGAGGAGCGGCACGGCATCCGGGTCGTGCACGCGTGGGGCATGACGGAGCTGTCGCCGCTCGGGTCCATGGCCCATCCGCCCGCCGGGCTCAGGGCGGAGGAGGAGTGGCCGTACCGGGTGACGCAGGGCCGCTTCCCGGCGTCCGTGGAGTATCGGCTGATCGCGCCCGACGGCGCCGTCGTGCCCGCGGACGGGCAGGCGGTCGGCGAGCTGGAGGTGCGCGGACCGTGGATCGCGAACGCGTACTACGGCGGGGCGGCGGGCGAGCCCATGCGGCCGGAGGACAAGTTCACCCAGGACGGCTGGCTGAAGACCGGCGACGTCGGCACCATCTCCCCGGACGGCTACCTGACCCTGACCGACCGGGCGAAGGACGTCATCAAGTCGGGCGGCGAATGGATCTCGTCGGTCGAGCTGGAGAACCACCTGATGGGCCATCCGGAGGTCGCCGAGGCCGCGGTGGTGGCGGTGCCCGACGAGAAGTGGGACGAGCGCCCGCTCGCCACGGTGGTGCTGAAGGAGGGCGCCACCGTGGACTACGCGGGGCTGCGGAAGTTCCTCGCCCAGCGCATCGCGCGCTGGCAGCTGCCGGAGCGCTGGGCCCTGATCCCGGAGGTGCCGAAGACGAGCGTGGGGAAGTTCGACAAGAAGGTCATCCGGAAGCGGTACGCGGACGGGGAGCTGGAGGTGACCACGCTCGACTGAGGGCGTGGGCCGACGGCCCTTCCCTCCAGCCGGTTCCGGGCCGTCGGCCGGTTTTCCGTTGCTGCCGGGTCTTCAGTTGGTGCCGATCTTCGCCAGCAGGTCGACGATCCGGGCCTGCACCTCCGTGCTCGTGGAGCGCTCCGCGAGGAACAGCACCGTTTCGCCCGAGCTGAGCCGCGACAGGTTCGCCGGGTCGATGTCCGCGGAGGTGTAGACGACCAGCGGGGTGCGGTTGAGCAGCCCGTTGCCGCGCAGCCAGTCGACGATCCCGGCCCGGCGGCGGCGTACCTGCATCAGGTCCATCACCACCAGGTTCGGCCGCATACGTCCCGCGAGCGCCACCGCGTCCGCGTCCGTCGCGGCCCGGGCGACCTGCATGCCGCGCCGCTCCAGGGCCGCCGTCAGCGCCGCCGCGATCGGCTCGTGCTCCTCGATCAGCAGGACGCGCGGCGGGTGCTGCTCGCTGTCGCGCGGGGCGAGCGCCTTGAGCAGGACGGCCGGGTCGGCCCCGTACGCCGCCTCCCGCGTCGCCTGGCCGAGACCCGCCGTCACCAGCACCGGCACCTCGGCGGCGACCGCCGCGGCCCGCAGCGACTGGAGAGCCGTCCGGGTGATCGGCCCGGTCAGCGGGTCGACGAACAGCGCCGCCGGATACGCGGCGATCTGCGCGTCCACCTCCTCACGGGAGTTCACGATCACCGGGCGGTAGCCGCGGTCGCTCAGCGCCTGCTGCGTGGACATGTCCGGCGCGGGCCACACCAGGAGGCGGCGCGGGTTGTCCAGCGGCTCCGGGGGCAGCTCGTCGTCGGGCGGCGGGGTGCGGTCGTCGACGATCTCGATGGCGCCGTTGGGCCCGTCCAGCGGCTCCGGTCCCTCCGCGCCCTCGTCCGGCGCGCCGATCGCGAAGGCGCGCCCCGAACTCTGCGGCGAGGCCGGGCGGGGCGGCTGCGGCCCCGGGCCGGGCTGGGTCCGCGGCTGCGCTCCGGGCG
>NZ_RIBZ01000844.1:0-20888 GCF_003721215.1 Streptomyces botrytidirepellens | reverse complement strand
GGCCGCCGCGGAGGCGGCCACCGCCGTGCGGCCCGGCAACGCCCGGTACGCCGGCCTGGCCCGGGGCGTCAACCAGCGCCGGGACCCGCGCGACGGGTTCCGGCACGCCCCGTCGGCCGAGCCGACGCGACCGCGGCGAGGTGTGCGATGACGGTCCTCGACTCGATCCTGGAGGGCGTGCGCGAGGACCTCGCCGAGCGGCGCAGGGCGGTCGCACCGGGAGAGGTGCGGGAGCGGGCCCTGGCCGCCGGGCCCGCGCTCGACGCCGCGGCGCTGCTGCGCTCCCCCGCCGGATTGCGGGTGATCGCGGAGGTCAAGCGGTCCAGCCCGGCCCTCGGGCGGCTCGCCGCGGTCGACGACCCCGGTGCCCTGGCCGCCGCCTACGCGGCCGGGGGCGCCGCGGCGATCAGTGTGCTGACCGAGGGCCGCCGGTTCTCCGGCTCACTCGGCGACCTGGACCGTGTGCGTTCCGCGGTGCGACTGCCCGTGCTGCGCAAGGACTTCGTCGTCGACGCCTACCAGGTGTGGGAGGCCCGGGCCCACGGGGCGGACCTGGTGCTGCTCATCGTGGCGGCTCTGGACGACCCGCAGCTGGCCGACCTGTTGGCCGTGACGCGGGAGGCCGGGCTCACCGCGCTGGTGGAGGTGCACGACGAGGCGGAGGCGGAGCGGGCCGTCTCCGCCGGGGCGGGCGTGATCGGGGTCAACTCCCGGGATCTGCGTACCCTGCGCATCGATCCGGACGTCTTCGGGCGGATCGCGCCCCTGCTTCCGGACGGTGCCGTACGGATCGCCGAGTCCGGGGTACGCGGCCCGGAGGACGCCGCCCGTTACGCCGCGCTCGGTGCCGACGCGCTCCTGGTCGGCACCTCACTGGTCACCGGCAGCGACCCCCGCGCGGCAGTCGCCGCGCTGGTCGAGGCCGGCCGGCGCGCCCCGATGCCCAGCGCGCCGGAACCACCCGGCACGGCTCCTGCCCCCGCATGAGGCGCCGTGCCGAAACCCCGGTGTCCGGGAGCCCGGCGGGGCTCCCGGACACCGGGTGGTGGGCCCTCGTCCCGCCGCGTCCCGGCCGCCACGGCTCACCGCGCCCCGGCCCGCTTGCCGGTGACGGCCACCCAGCGCTCCAGTACGGCGGCGGCCGCGCCGGAGTCGATGGCCTCGGCGGCCTGCCGTACTCCCTCGGCGAGGCGGTCGGTCAGGGGTGCGGGCGAGGGGTGCAGGGCGGCCAGGCCGGCCGCCGCCGACAGGAGCACCGCGTCGCGGACCGGCCCCCGTACCCCGTCGAGGACCCCGCGGGCGATCCGGGCGTTGTGGCCGCGGTCGCCGCCCCGGAGGTCCTCGGGGCTCGCCGGACGGAATCCGAGGTCACGTGGGTCGAACAGCTCTTCCCTCGCCTCTCCGCCCTGCACCGTCCACACCCGGGACGTCGTCGTCACCGTCAGCTCGTCCATGCCGTCGTCGCCGCGGAAGACCAGGGCCGACACCCCGCGCCTGGCCAGCACCGCGGCCACCAGCGGCAGGGTGTCGGCGGCGGCCACCCCGACGGCCTGCGCCGTGGGGGCAGCGGGGTTGCACAGCGGGCCGAGGAGGTTGAACACCGTGCGCACCCCCAACTCCCGGCGCGCCCCGGAGGCGTGCCGCAGCGCCGGGTGGAAGACGGGAGCGAAGCAGAAGGTGATGCCGGCTTCCTCGGCGACCTCCGCCACCTCGTCCACCGGCAGGTCGAGCACTACGCCCAGCTCCTCCAGCACGTCCGCGGAGCCGCACGTGGAGGACGCCGAGCGGTTCCCGTGCTTGACCACGCGCGCCCCGGCTCCGGCCGCGACGATGGCCGACATGGTGGAGATGTTGACGCTGTGCGATCCGTCGCCGCCGGTGCCCACGATGTCCAGGGTCCGGCCGGGCACCCGCAGGGGCAGCGCGTTCCGGAGCAAGGCCCGGGTCAGCCCCTCCACCTCGTCGGCGGTCTCGCCCTTGGCCCGCAGCGCGATCAGCAAGCCGGACAGCGCGGCGGCGCCGACCTCGCCCGCCATGATCTGTTCCATCGCCCAGTCGGTGTCGTCCGACGTCAGGCCGTCGCCCTTCAGCAGCGTCTCGAGCAGGGTGGGCCAGTCGCGAACCTTCGGACGTGCGGTCACGGGAATTCTCCTCGTCGGCGCCGTATGAATGTCGCCGCTCAGTGTGTGCGCGCCGGGCCCGGTGCGACAGACCAATTCCCCGTCGGGACAGCGGTCCAAGAAGCGGAGCAGAAGAGAGCGACCCTCGCACGGGAAAGGGAGGATGAATGTCCCTGCATTTGGCGGTGACCATCTCCAGGAATTCCGATGAATCCCTCACCTCGCAGATACAGAGGTTCGTCAAACAGGAAATCCAGCAGGGAACCCTGCACCCCGGCACCCGGCTGCCGGCCACCCGGCGGCTCGCCGAGGACCTCGGCATCTCCCGCAGCGTGGTCGTCGAGGCGTATGCGCAACTCGCCGCGGAGGGGTACCTGGAGGCGGCGCGGGGCGCGGGCACCCGGGTAACGGGCCATCTGTCCCGTGACGCGGTGGTGCCGGCCCTGCTGGACGAGGGCCCGGTACCCACGGTGCGCTGGGATCTGCGCCCGGGCGGCCACAACGCCCCCGGCGTGCCGCACAAGGAGTGGCTGACGGCTTATCAACGCGCCCTGCTCTCCCCGAAGTCGCGCGGCGCCTCCTATCCGTCGCTCGCGGGCGAGCCGGAGCTGCGTGTCGAACTCGCCCGCCACCTCGGACGGCTTCGCGGGGTGCGGGCGACGCCGAGCACGGTGCTGGTGGTGAACGGATTCGCGCAGACGCTGGCCCTGCTGTGCGCCGCACTGCCCGCGATGGGCATCACGGACCTGGCGGTGGAGGACCCCTGCCATCCGGGGCAACGGCGCTTCGTCCAGGACAGCGGCATGCGGGTGCTCCCGGTGCCGGTCGACGACGAGGGCATCGACGTGGACGCCCTCGCGACGACCCCGGCACGGGTCGTCCTCGTCACCCCGGCCCACCAGTTCCCGACCGGAGCCGTGCTCTCGGCCCGCCGCCGCGAAGCACTCGTACGATGGGCACGCGCCGTCGACGGCTGGGTGATCGAGGACGACTACGACGGCGGGCTCTGGTACGACGATCAGCACCCGAGGCCCCTGGCTCTGCAACGGCTGGAACCCGACCGGGTGATCTACACCGGTACCGCCAGCAAGCTCCTCACTCCCGGCCTCCGGCTCGGCTGGCTCACCGCTCCCGAGGACCTGCTGCACCGGCTGCTGCGGGTCCGCGCCCGCCACGACCTCGGCACCGAGTCGTTCACCCAGCTCGCCCTGGCGGACCTGCTGCGCGGCGGACTCTTCGACCGGCACCTGCGCAGGCTCACCGAGCGGTGTGCCGCACGGCGCGGGGCCCTCGCTCAGGCCGTGCACACCCGGCTGCCCGGCGCGACGGTGCTCGAACCCGCCGCGGGGCTGCACGCCTACCTCCGCCTCCCGGCGCACACCGACGAAGCGGCGCTGGTGGCCGGCGCGTTGCGCCGGGGGGTCCTGGTGCGCGGCGGAGCGGCGTTCGGCGCCGTGCCCCGCCGCGAGGCGCCCGCGCTGGTCGTCGGGCACGCCCATCTGCCGCTGTCCGGGGTGGCCGAGGCGTTCCGGGAACTCGGCGCCGTGGCCGGCCGGGGGTGACCGGAGCCCCGCTCAGCCCGCGGTGACCGATGCCTTGGTCATGGCGAGGAAGTTCTCCATGATGTGCAGCCCGCCCGTGGTCATGATGCTCTCCGGGTGGAACTGCACTCCGGCCACGGGGAGCGACCGGTGGCGCAACCCCATGACGTAGCCGTGGTCGATGCAGACCGCGGTCGTCACCAGCGGCTCGGGCAGCGGTTCGGTGACGACGAGCGAGTGGTAGCGCGTGGCCTCCAGGGTGTTGCCGAGCCCTTCGAACAGGCCGGCGCCGTCGTGCCGTACGACGCTGGTCCGGCCGTGCATCACCTGCTGTGCCACCTCGACCCGGCCGCCGTACGCCAGGGCGATCGCCTGGTGCCCCAGACAGACGCCCAGCAGGGGAACGCTTCCGGCGAACTGGTGGACGAGTTCGACGTGGCCCGAGGCGGCCGGATGGCCGGGGCCGGGCCCGAGGACCACCGCGTCGGGGGCCAGGGCGGCCAGTTCCTCCGGGGTGCGCGTCCGTGACCGTACGACCTCCGTCCTGGCACCCAACGTGCGCAGATACTGGTCGATGATGTGCACGAAACTGTCGTACGCGTCGATCAGCAGCACCTTCACGGCAGCAATTCCTCTCCGGTGAGCGCCCAGTGGGCGGCCCCCATCTTCGCCAGCGTCTCCCGCCACTCGGCCTCGGGCTCGGACTGCGCCACGAGTCCGGCGGAACTCTGTGTGGAGTACGTGACGCCGTCGTACTCGATCGTGCGGATGCACAGGGCCAGTTCGCTCCAGCCGCGTACGTCCAGCAGGCCGACGGCGCCCGCGTAGCCGCCGCGGGGCTCCCGCTCCAGTTCGTCGATGATCTCCATGGCGCGGATCTTCGGCGCGCCGGTCATGGTGCCCGCGGGGAAGGTCGCCCGGACCGCGTCCCACGCGGTGACGCCCTCGGCGAGACGGCCCTTGACCGTGGACACCAGGTGGAAGACGTGGGAGTAGGTCTCCACCTCCATCAGCTGGTCCACCGGCAGGGTGCCGGGTCGGCAGACCCGGCCGATGTCGTTGCGGCACAGGTCCACCAGCATGATGTGCTCGGCCTGCTCCTTGGTGCTCTCCCGCATCTGCTTGACGCGCTGCTGGTTCTCCTCCTCGTCCGCGCCGCGCGGGGCGGTGCCCGCGATGGGGCGCATGGTGATCTCGCCGTCCTCGACGCGGAAGAACAGCTCGGGGCTCGCCCCGATCAGCAGGGTGTCGCCGCGCGGCGCCAGGTACATGTACGGCGAGGGGTTGCGGGCCCGCAGGCGCCGGTACACGGCCTCGGGCGCCAGCTCGGTACGGACGTCGACGCGGTGACCGATCTGGATCTGGTAGATGTCCCCGACCCGGATGTGCTCCAGGCAGCGGTCCGCCCAGCGCAGGAACGTCGCCCGGTCCACGCTGTCCCGCACCGACAGCGGCCGGGGCGCCTCGGGTACGGGGGGTACGCCCGCCCGCCGGGCCGCTTCCCGGGCGAGACCCGGCAGACCGGGATCGTGCCGTGCGCCGAACTCCGAGCTGTCGGCCCGCAGTTCACGGACCGTGCCGTCGGTGCGGTCGTACCACACCGTGTGCCGAAACACGGTCAGCGTGACGTCCGGGCCCCGCGGCGGCTTCGCCCGCTCCCCCAGGTCCTCCATGTGCCAGGTCGACTCGTAGGCCAGGCTGGTCAGGAACCCGAAGGACCAGCCCTGGGGCGAGAGGTCCGTCCGCACCTCGAACAGATCGCTCCGGGCCGCTTCCAGAAACGCCCACAGCTGCTCCGGCCGCTGGACGCCCAGTTCGGCGCGGAGCTCTCGGCCGCCGTCCGGCAGGGGGGCGGCCGCCCGGCGAAGCCCGAGGCTCCCGGCGTGTTCCAGCAGGGCACGGACGAGCGCCGGCTCGCCCCTGAGGCGAACGGTCACCTCGCGGGTGCCTCCGCCGAGGACCCGGATGTCCAGCAGGCGCCCGCACCCCACGACCGCCCGGTCGGGGTCACGTCCGGTGCGGGAGGCGTTCTCGAGGAGGAAGACGTCGTCGGCCGGGTGGGTGCGGCGCAGCTCCTCGTAGAGATCGAGCGGGTCGTGCGCCGGGAGCCCCGACGCCGTGACGCGTACGTGGATCGGTGCGCTGCGCGCCATCGTGTAATTCCCCTCGGTTTCTTCACCATTCCGGGCCGGCCCGCCGAATGGGTCCGACGGCGGTACCGGGGAGGTTCCGGCAGACAGCGAAGCAGAGGCGATGGGAGGGCGGCCAGACCAATTCCGGGGCGCGGAGCCGGTCCAATGCCGGAAGCGCTTGACGGGAAAAGGGCCGAGGAATTGGAGTGAAGCGCCATGGCCGAGGGAGGGCGATGTGGAACGCTCGGGAAATGATCGAAGAGCCGTCGGAGGAGCCGAAATGACGTCGGAAGGCGCACCCGGTTCGCACGGCGCGCAGACGCGCAAGGTGCCACCGGCCGACCAGCAGCCGGACTGGCCCGATCCGATCCACCTGCGCGACGTCACCGACCAGCTGGCGCGGGCGGTACCGCTGGTGTTCGCCGCGGAGTGCGACGCGCTGCGTTCCCGGCTCGCCGCGGTGGCGAAGGGGGAGGCTCTGCTGCTGCAAGGCGGTGACTGCGCGGAGACGTTCGCCGGGGCCACGCAGGAGTCCGTCGACGGCAAGCTGCGTACGCTGTTGCAGATGGCGGTCGTCCTGACGCACGGGGCGTCGATGCCGGTCGTCAAGGTCGGGCGCATGGCGGGCCAGTTCGCCAAGCCACGCTCGCAGCCGTTCGAGCGGCGGGGTGACACGACACTGCCGGTGTACCGGGGGGACGCGGTGAACGGCCCGGGATTCACCGTGCGGGAGCGCACCCCCGACCCGGACCGGATGCTGCGCATGTACGAGACGTCGGCGACGACGCTGAACCTGGTACGCGCGCTGACCGCCGGGGGCTTCGCCGATCTGGCCCGGGTGCACGAGTGGAACCGGGCCTTCGTCGCCGCCTCTCCCAGCGGGCAGCGGTACGAGCGGCTGGCCGACGAGATCGAGCGGGCGCTGGCCTTTGTGCGCGCGTGCGGGGGCGAGACCGGCAGGCTGGCCACCGCCGAGTTCTACGTCAGCCACGAGGGGCTGCTGCTCGACTACGAGAGGGCGCTGACGCGTACCGATCCCGCGACCGGCAAGAGGTACGCCACCAGCAGCCATCTCCTGTGGATCGGGGAGCGGACCCGTCGGCCGGAGGGGCCGCACATCGAGTACTTCGCGGGGATCAGCAACCCCATCGCCGTCAAGCTGGGTCCCGGTGCGACCGCGGACACCGTGCTGCGGTACGTGGACCGCCTCGACCCCGACCGCGAACCCGGGCGGCTCACGTTCGTGGTCCGGATGGGGGCGGAGCGGGTCCGCGACCTGCTGCCCCTGCTGGTGGAGAAGGTCGCTTCGGAGGAGGCGCCCGTCGCTTGGGTCTGCGACCCGATGCACGGGAACACCTTCGTCACCGAGAGCGGTCACAAGACCCGGCACTTCGATGCCGTCGCCGACGGGCTGCGGGGCTTCATGGAGGTGCACCACGCTCTGGGCACCCACCCCGGGGGTGTCCACCTGGAGCTGACCGGCGACGACGTCACCGAGTGCCTGGGCGGAAGCAGTGCCGTGGGCCAGGACGCGCTGCCGCAGCGGTACGAGACGGCGTGCGACCCGCGCCTGAACCACTCCCAGGCCCTCGACCTGGCCTTTCTGCTCGCCGAGTGGTACCGCAGCCGCCGGCCTGGATGATCGGGTAATGTGGCCGTTACCCGTACGCACCGAGGAGGTGAGACCCATCAACGCCAGTTCAGGCTGGGTGCTCTCGCCTCAGGGATACACGGGATAGCTGACCGTCGGGAGCGCTCTCAAGGGATTCCGAAAGGCTTCCAGGCTTCCATGTCGGCTTCACCTTCACCCTCATCTTCCCTCGTCACCTTCTCCACCGTCGTCACCAGGCTCCGCGCCGCCGGGTGTGTGTTCGCCGAGGACGAGGCGCGGTTGATCCTTTCCGCAGCGCAGGTCCCGGCCGAGATCGACGGCATGGTGGACCGGCGCGCCGCCGGGCTGCCGCTGGAACACGTTCTGGGCTGGGCGGAGTTCCGGGGGTTGCGGATATCCGTGGACGCCGGAGTGTTCGTGCCGCGTCGGCGGACGGAGTTCCTGGTCGAGCGGGCGGCCGCGATGGCGCGCGCCGGGGCGGTGGTGGTCGATCTGTGTTGTGGCTCGGGCGCGTTGGGGGCCGCGCTGGTGGCGGCGCTGGGGGGCCGGGCCGAGTGGTACGCCGCCGACATCGACCCGGCCGCGGTGCGCTGTGCCCGCCGTAACGTCGAGCCAGCGGGCGGGGTGGTGTGCGAGGGCGATCTGTACGAGCCGCTGCCCGCCGCCCTGCGCGGCCGGGTCGACGTGCTGCTGGCCAACGTGCCGTACGTCCCCACCGAGGAGGTCGGCCTGCTGCCGCCGGAGGCGCGCGTCCATGAGGCGCGGGTGGCGCTGGACGGGGGCGCGGACGGGCTCGACGTGCTGCGCCGGGTGACCGCCGGGGCGTCGGGGTGGCTGGCACCGGGCGGCAGTCTGCTGTTCGAGACGAGCGAGCGGCAGGCGTCGCACGCGCTCGACATCGTCGCCGGTGACGGGCTGGTCCCGCGGGTGGAGGTGTGTGAGGAGCGGGAGGCCACGGTCGTGATCGGGACCCTCGGCCGGGAGCGCGACTGATCTGGCTCCCGGTCTCAGACCTCCAGTTCGGCCTCGATCTTTCTCAGCTGGTGGCGGGCCATCGCGAGGTTGGCGCGTCCGGAGTCGAGGACGAGGTAGAGGAAGAGGCCGTTGCCTCCGCGGCTCTTGAGCAGCCGGATCAGGTGGTACTGGGTGCCCAGGGTGATGAGGATGTCCTCGATCTCGTCCTGGAGGCCGAGGTGTTCCATGGTGCGCAGCTTGGCGCGGACGACGTCGGTGTTACCGGCGGCCGCCACGTTCAGGTCGAAGCTCGCGCCGCCTCCGATGGTGCCCAGCGCCATCCCGCTGGTGTAGTCGACGAGCGCGGCTCCGGTGGCGCCCTCGATCGTCGAGAGTGCGTCCTTGAGTGCTGATTCGGTGTTCGCCATGACGGTTCCCTTCGGGTTGCGACGGTGTGCTGTGCGGGGGGGTGTGACTACGTCGTCGGGGTCTCCCCCGTGGCCGGGCGCCGGGCGCGGGTACGGGCCCCGCCCGCGCGTGGGGAGGTGGGCCGTACGGGCAAGGGGGGCGCGTCGGGGGTGGCGGATGGCTGTCCGCGGGGGCGGTCGGGCTGCTGAGCGGTGACCTGCGCGGTGGCCTGGAGCAGTTCGCTGATGCGGCTGCTGGAGCGGCGTCCTTCCAGGTGCAGTCGGCCGACGTTCACCTGTCCTTCGGCCAGCAGGGTCAGCACGGCGGACGGTCCGGCGGCGTAGGTGGCCAGATAGCCGCGGTCGCTGCGGACGAGGAGTTCACGGAAGCCGCCCTGACCGGTGGCATCGGTGAGCCGCAGGGCGATGCCCAGGGCGGCCGCGGTGAGGGCGGCCACGCCCTCCGGCTCCACGCCCCGGGAGTCCTGCGCCAGCACGAGGCCGTCGACGCCGGCCGCGAGCGCGCCGGTCAGCTGCGGCATGCGGGACCGGAGCCGGTGGAGTTCGTCGAGGATTTCCGCCTCGGCCGACATGAGCTGTCTCCTTTCGGCACGCTGTCCGAGCGCGCGGATCACAGGGCCTCCAGTGCGTTCCTGAGTCGGCGCAGGAGGCTGATGTCGGGGCCGGTGGAGGTGTCCGGAGGCCGGGCGGCCACGGCTTCGGGCCGTGGTCGAGGCCGAGTCGGCACCACAGGATCGTGGCGCCGGGTCGGCGCGACGATCCCGGCGGCGGCGAGACGGCGGACGTCGACAAGCGTGTGGAAGGCGGGGCGGCCCAGGAGGCGGGCGATGTCGGCTGCGGTGCGCACCCCGTCGACGTGCTCGAGGACCGCGCGCTGCCGTCGCGGCAACCTCGCGTCGAGGGGGAGCCGGGTCCGCGACAGCGGTTCGGTGTCCGCCGCGTCCTCGGGCCAGATCTCGTGCAGCAGCTCCTGTCGGCGCGATGTCTCGCGCTGCACCGCGTCGACCGGTACCGGGCGCACGGCTCCCAGCCAGTGTTCGACCCCGTACCGGAAGCGGGCCGGGCCACCGTCCGGGCCGAGGACGAAGAACGCCGCGTCGTACAGCGCCCCGAGGTGGCACAGTTCCAGCGCGCCCTCGGGGAAGCGGCCGCTGTCCACCAGGAACCGCCCCACCCGCTGTTCGGGTCCGGCCGCGTCGAGGGCTTGCCGCCACTCCTCGGGTGACAGGGCGCCGCCCGCGGTGAGCAGCAGCTCCAGATCGGGCGTGTCCGGGCTCTCCGCGTGGATCACGTGTCCGTCGGCGAGATGCAGCGTGCCCCGCTCCCGCATGAAGGAACCGGTGGCCTTCTCGGCGGCGAGCCGGTGCAGCATGGACGAGCCCGCCGGAGCGCTGTCGGCGGTGGTCGCGGGGCGCCGCCGGGGCAGACCGGAAGAGAGTGCCCGCAAGGCGCTCACCCCAGCACCAGTTGCCGCGCCATCTCGCCCAGCCGGATGCGGGCGAGGGCGAGATTGCCCTCCGTACGGCCGAGCCACAGATGCAGGAACACACTGCTGTCGAAGGTGGTGCGGACGAACTGGAGGACGTGGTAGCTGTCGCGGTTGCTGACGATCAGATCGTTGACGGGAATGTCAGCGTCCGAGGAGTCCGACCAGTCGGAGCCGTCGGCGGGGGCGAACGACGGGGATTCCGCCGCCATCCGCGCGAGTTCCGCCGCCTCGGCCGCCGTGGTCTCGTGGTCGCCGCTCGGCGATTCCCCGACCGTGCCCAGAGCCAGACCGCTGGTCCAGTCGACCACGGCGGCGCCCCGGGCGCCGGGCAGTTTCATGGCCTCCAGCAGGCACTCGTCGATCCCGGGCACCGTGACATCCCTCCCCGCGTGCGGTCGAACGAATATGGAGAACCTAGACTCCATATGTGGGGGAAATGTGAAGACGCAGGTAAAATTCTGTGGAACCCGTGACTAATGAGTAGCCGGTGTCAATGTTCTGAGACTCCGTCAATCATTGACGAACCGGGTCAAAACGCCCGCCGGAGGTAACCTCTCGGCGCGTCAGCCGGTGCGGTGGTGGCCGATGCGCCGGTCCAGCGCGCCGCGGGCGCCGTCGAGGGCGGTGGCGGTGGCCCGCCGGGCGGACGCGGCATCCGGGTGGCCGAGCGCGTCCGCGATCTCGTCCCACGTACGGCCCGAGGCGAGCAGCGCGTGGACGGCGGCACCGAGCGCGTGGTCGGTGGCTCGGCGGGCCTCGCCGATCCGGCTCAGGGTGGCGAGCAGATCGGGCGCGGTGTGGGCGGCGTCGGTGTGGTGGCCGACGAGGGTGAGCGACTGGTCCGCGGTCACCCACCAGTCGCCGGGGGTGGGGTGTTCTGGGGTCACGGTCACCCGGTCATCGTAACGCTGGCGGACCGGTGAGTGGGTCATGTGGTCCGTGGAGTGGACCAGCGAGGGGTCACGCCTCGATGCGCTCGACCCGGTCGATGAGCAGCGCGTACGCGACCAGCCCGACGGCGACCACGATGCCGATGTAGCCGAGCGCCCAGGCGAAGGAGCCGGTCGCGTCGACGATGAAGCCGATGACGAGCGGGGTGAGCACACCGCCCGCGTTGGCCATGAAGTTGAAGACGCCCCCGCCGGTCCCGGTGAGCCGCCGCGGGACGGAGTCCGCGAACAGCGCCCAGCTGTTCTGCATCAGCCCCTGGGCGAAGAACGCGATCGACATGAAGGTGATGACGAGCGGTGCGGAGTCGGTGAAGTTCGCGCACACGATGATCGAGGCGAGTACGAAGCCGATCATCACCGGAAGCTTGCGGGCGACCGTGCGGGAGCGGCCGTTGTCCAGCATCCGGTCCGACCAGGCGCCGCCGACGAGCGTGCCGACCAGCGCGGCGAGGTAGGGCGCGGAGGCCCAGAACCCGGCCTTGATGATGCCCATCCCCTTCTCCTCCACCAGATAGCTGGGGAACCAGGTGAGGAAGAAGAAGAGGACGGAGGCGCTGGCGAACTGGCCGATGTACATGCCCCACAGCCGCTTGTTGGTGAACAGCACGCGCAAATCGGCGCCCATGGTGGAGAGTTCCGCCTCGGATGCCTTCTCCACGGCGGCCGCCGACTCCTGCTCGTCGGGCTGCTGGATGTGGGCCAGTTCCTCGACGCTGACCTTCGGGCTCTGCTCGGGGCGGTCGTACACCCGGCGGAACCAGACGACGGAGAAGAGCAGCCCGACCGCACCGGTGACCAGGAACACCGAGCGCCAGCCGAAGTGCACGGTGAGCAGGGACAGGACGGGCGCGGCGACCGCGAGTCCGATGTACTCACCGGAGGTGTACGTGGCGGTGGCCCGGCCGCGCTCGTTGCCCGGGAACCAGTTGACGACCAGGCGGTTGTTGGACGGGAACGCCGGTGCCTCGAAGGCGCCGAGCGCGACCCGGATGCCGACGAGCGAGCCGAAGCCGCGCGAGAGGACCACGGCGGCGGTCGCGAGCGACCAGCCGACCAGGGCGTACCCGAAGGCCAGCTTGGCGCCGACCTTGTCGATGAGCCGTCCGGTGGGGATCTGGAGCAGCAGATAGGCCCAGCCGAAGGAGGACAGCAGGATGCCCTGCTGGGTGGCGGTGAGGTGGAGGTCGTCCTTGATGTGCGGGAGGGCGACCGAAAGGTTCGTCCGGTCCAGGTAGTTGATCGCGGTGATGATGAAGAGGGAGGTGAGCAGCCCGTAGCGGGCCCGGCTGACGGCCGGGCGGGCGGAGTCGGGGACGAGGGGCGGGGGTGCGGCGGGGGCGGGCGTGCCGGTGGTGCTCATGGCGAGACTCCTTCGTCTCGGGGGAGAGGCGTGGGGAGGGGGAGTTCAGTCGGCGGCGGTGAGCGAGATCCAGGTCTTGCCCGCGCGTTCACGGGCTCCGGCGAACGCCTCCTGCGCGCGCTCCAGCGGGAAGCACGCGTCGATCGAGGCGCCGGGCCGTACCGCGCCCGAGGCGATGTCGGTCAGGGCGGCGGTGAAGTCGCCGGGGTGGTCGTAGATGAGCGAGCCGCGGAGGGTGAGCTGCGCGCGGACGAGCTGGTTCAGGGTGAGCGGCAGCGGGTCCGCGCCCAGCCCGACCAGGACGAAGGTGGCGCCCGGCGCCGTACGCTCCAGCGCGGCGCGCAGCGCGGCCTGGGCGCCGGACGACTCGAAGACGTACCCGAACCCGCCCTCGCCGTCGGCCGCGGCGCGGGCGCCCAGCTCCACGGCGCGCGCCAGGCGCGGCGGATGGGGTTCGACGACGGCCGGGCGGACGCCGATGGCCAGCAGCGCCCGGCAGAGCAGCAGCCCCTGGGCGCCCGCGCCGACGACGAGGGTCTTGTCGTCGGCGGCGACGCCCCCGCGGCGTACGGCGGTACGGGCCACCGTGTACGGCTCGGCGCAGGCCAGGTCGACGTCGCGGGCGGAGTCGGGGACCGGGTGGGCGAAGGGGGCGGGGACGGCGACGCGCTCGGCGAGGAGGCCGGGGGCGTTCATGCCGACGATGGTGCGCTTGGCGCAGGCGGAGGTGAGCCCGCGGGCGCAGTCGGGGCACTGGAGGCAGGCGTAGTTGGGCTCGATGACGACGCGGGTCCCGGGGGCGGGCGCCGCGGTGGCCTGGGCGCCGACGGCGACGATCCGGCCGAAGCCTTCGTGGCCGACCACCCAGGGGAGGGCCGGGGGTTGGCGCGCACCGTCGAAGACGGCCAGGTCGGAACCGCAGATCCCCATGCCGTCGAGCTGGACGAGGACATCGTGGGGGCCGCATACGGGCTCCGGCCAGTCATCGGCGATCTGGAGGCGGCGGGGTGCGGTGAGAACGGCTGCTTTCACCGTGACTCCTGACATTGGTCCGCTGAATGGACCCTGAGGTCCGAGTGACGGTGACGATAGGACGCATGCTGAGCATCGACAAGAGGTTGCGGACGAGTATCCGCGACGTAACGCGGGCCGGGGCCCGCGGGTGCCGCCCTGACGTGCCCGAACGCCCGTGCCGGAGCCGAGGCCACTGGTCCGCGCAGCGGACCTGGGCCCATACTGGGGCCGTCGGTGGACCAGCCGGCGGACCGGTGCGAGGAGTGGCGGCATGGGCAAGGGCGCGGAGCCGGAGGACGCGGGGTCCGGCGGCAGCGGCGGGGGCGACGGAGGCGGCGCCAACGGCGGCATGAGGACGGTCCAGCGGGCCATCGACATCCTCGGCCTCTTCAGCGAGCACCGTCCCGCCCTGTCCATCCGCGAGATCGTCGAGGCCAGCGGGCTGCCGAAGACGACCGTCCTGCGCATCCTCCAGACCCTGCGCCTCAACGGGCTGCTCTGGCTCGACGAACACGGCCGCTACACCGCCGGACCCACCTTCCTGCGCTGGGTCCGCATGGCGGACCAGGGCTGGCGCCTGCCCGCCCCGGCCCGGCGGGCGCTGCGCGACCTGGCCGCCGAGCACCGGGAGACGGTGCACCTGTACGTACGGCGCGATGTGCACCGCGTCTGCGTCGCCCAGGAGGAGGGGCCCCAGGCACTGCGCCACATCGTGCAGGTCGGGGACGAGCTGCCGCTGTGGGCGGGCGGGCCCTCCAAGGTCCTGCTCCTCGGCGCCGACGACGCCCTCCTGGACCGGATCGCCCGCCGCTCCCCCCACGGCCCGGCGCACGCCGCGACGCTGCGCCGCTGGGCGGCGGAGACGGCCCGTCAGGGGTACGCGGTGAGCCACGGCGAACACGAGGAGGGCCTGTCCTCGGTGGCCGTCCCCGTCCGCGGCCGGGGCGGCGACGTGGTCGCGGCCCTCTCCTTCGGCGGCCCGTCGGTCCGTTTCACACCGGAGCGGCTGCCGCGCTTCGTGGCCTCGCTGGCGGGCGCGGCCCGTACGGTGGCGGGCGGTCTGGGCGCGCTCCCCACGGAGGGATGACCTGGGGTTTCACCCCTGCACGGGTGTCGGCGCTACGCCCGCAGCTCCTCCGCCGCGTCCGCCACCCGCCCGATCAGCCGCAGCAGCAGCTCCCGCTCGTCCTCGTCCAGCGGCGCCAGGAACACCCGGTTCATCCGCGCCGTCCGCGTGACCAGCTTCCGGTGCAGCCGCTCGCCCTCGTCCGTCAGCTTGAGGACGTTGCGGCGCCCGTCGCGCGGATCACGGACCCGCTCCAGGAGCCCGCGGCGGCCGAGCCGGGCGACCACGTCGGCGATGGTGGAGCGATCCAGGTGGACGTGTTCGCTCAGGGTGCGCTGGTCGATGTCCGGCTTCTCGATCAGCGCGTTGAGCACCGCGAACTGCGGCGAGGTCGTCTCCTCCGAGACCATCGCGCCCCAGAGCAGCGAGTGCGCCTGCTGGAGGCGGCGGGCCAGATGCCCGGGGTGAGTGGTGAGATCGACCGCACCCATGCCCTGACCTCCCCTGTCGGAGCGTTTGGTTCGTGTACTGAATGATTCTGCCCTGCGGAAGCACCGGTGTCGAGCAGTGCACATTCGCCTTAGACTCCCTTGACGAGCGCACCGAGCGATGGGAGCGTTCGGAAGCGGTACGAAAATAGTCAGCACACTGAGCATTCCGGAACCGTGTGCGATCACCGCGGGAGTGACGATGGCCGACATCCGAAGCCTGCACGACGCCGTGGCGGACCTCATCCACGACGGGGACACCGTCGCGATGGAGGGTTTCACCCACCTGATCCCGTACGCCGCCGCGCACGAGGTCATCCGCCGGGGCATCACCGACCTCACGCTCGTCCGCATGACTCCCGACGTCGTCTACGACCAGCTCATCGGCGCCGGACTCGTCCGCAAGCTGGTCTTCTCCTGGGGCGGAAACCCCGGCGTCGGCTCGCTGCACCGCTTCCGCGACGCCGTCGAGAACGGCTGGCCCCGGCCGCTGGAGCTGGACGAGCACAGCCACGCGGGCATGGCCAACCGCTATGTGGCGGGGGCGTCCAAACTGCCGTTCGCCGTGCTGCGCGGCTACCGTGGCAGCGACATCCCGAAGCGTACGGACACCATCTCCACCGTCACCTGCCCCTTCACCGGCGAGGAGCTGGCCGCCGTCGCCGCGCTCAACCCGGACGTCACCGTGATCCACGCCCAGCAGGCCGACCGCGCGGGCAACGTGCAGCTGTGGGGGCTGACCGGGGTGCAGAAGGAGGCCGCGCTCGCCGCGGCGCGGGTGCTGGTGACGGTCGAGGAGATCGTCGAGGAGCTGGAGCCACGGCCGGGCGGGATCGTCCTGCCGACCTGGGTGATCGACGCGGTGTCGGTCGTCCCCGGCGGGGCGCACCCCTCGTACGCCACCGGGTACTCGGTGCGCGACAACGCCTTCTACCAGGCGTGGGACCCGATCGCCCGGGACCGCGAGGCGTTCACGCAGTGGATCGAGGAGAACGTGCGCACCGAAAAGGCTGCCGTGCGATGACCGAGACCCCCGACGTCACCCGCGACGAGCTGATGGAGATCAACGCCGCCCGCGCGCTCGCCGGGGCGAAGACCTGCTTCGTCGGCATCGGCCTCCCCAGCACTGCCGCCAACCTCGCCCGCGCCACCGTCAACCCCGGCCTGGTCCTCATCTACGAGTCCGGCACCATCGGCTCCAAGCCGACCCGGCTGCCGCTGTCCATCGGCGACGGCGAACTCGCGGAGACCGCCGACTCCGTGGTCCCGGTGCCCGAGATGTTCAACTACTGGCTCCAGGGCGGCCGGATCGACGTCGGCTTCCTCGGCGCCGCCCAGGTCGACGCCTACGCCAACATCAACACCACCGTCGTGGACCGCGGCCCGGACAAGCCCGAGGGCCGCCTTCCCGGCGCGGGCGGCGCCCCCGAGATCGCCTCCAACTGCGGCCGGGTGCTGATGGTGCTGCGCCACTCCCCCCGCAGCTTCGTCCGGAAGCTCGACTTCGTGACCACCATGGGCCACGGCAGCGGACCCGGCGACCGCACCAAGCTCGGTATGCCCGGCGCGGGCCCCGTCGCCGTCATCACCGACCTCGGCATCCTGCGCCCCGATCCGGCCACCGCCGAACTGACCCTGACCGAGCTCCACCCCGGCGTCACCGTCGAGCAGGTACGCGCCGCCACCGGCTGGGAGCTGACCGTCGCCGACACCGTGACCATCACCGAGCCGCCGACCCCCGACGAACTGGCGGCGCTGCGCGCGCTCAAGGCCGCCGGGAAGGAGCCCCGATGACCGCCCTGCGCGACGTCTACATCGTCGACGCCGTCCGCACCCCCATCGGCCGTTACGGCGGCGCGCTCGCGGGTGTGCGCCCCGACGACCTCGCCGCCCACGTCGTCCGCGGCCTCCTCACCCGTACGCCCGACCTCGACCCGGCCCGTATCGACGACGTCTACCTCGGCAACGCCAACGGCGCGGGCGAGGACAACCGCAACGTCGCCCGCATGGCCGCCCTGCTCGCCGGGCTCCCCGTCACCGTGCCCGGCGCGACCGTCAACCGGCTGTGCGCCTCCGGCCTGGAAGCCGTGCTCCAGGCGGCCCGCGCCATCGCCGTCGGCGACGCGCATATCGCGCTCGCGGGCGGCGTGGAGTCCATGTCGCGCGCCCCCTGGGTGCTGCAAAAGCCGGAGCGCGCGTTCCCCGCCGGGCATCAGCAGATGTACTCCACCACCCTCGGCTGGCGCATGACCAACCCGGACATGCCGCCCGAGTGGACCGTCGCCCTCGGCGAGGGCGCCGAACTGATCGCCGACAAGCACGGCATCACCCGCGAAGCGCAGGACGCGTTCGCGCTCGCCAGCCACGAGAAGGCGGCGCGGGCCTGGAAGGACGGGGCGTACGACGCCGAGGTGCTGCCGTACCCGGACACCGATCTCGTCCGCGACGAAACCATCCGCGACACCACCTCGATGGAGTCGCTGGCCAAGCTGAAGCCCGCCTTCCGGCCCAAGGACACCGGCACGGTCACCGCGGGCAACGCCTCCCCGCTCAACGACGGCGCCGCCGCCCTCCTCCTCGTCGACGACGAGGGGCTCAAGGCCACCGGGCGCGAGCCCCTTGCCCGCATCGGCGCCTCGGCCGTCACCGGCATCGAACCCCAGTACTTCGGCCTCGGCCCCGTCGAGGCCGTACGCCGCGCCCTCGCCAAGGCGGGCCGCGGCTTCGCCGACCTGACCACCCTCGAACTCAACGAGGCGTTCGCCGCCCAGTCGCTCGGCTGCCTCGCCGAATGGTCCGCCCAGGACGACGGCCTCGACCCCGCCCTGGTCAACCCGCGCGGCGGCGCCATCGCCATCGGCCACCCGCTCGGCGCCTCCGGCGCCCGCCTCGCCGGAGCCGTCGCCCACCAGCTCGCCGCGGCGGGCTCGGGCACCGGCGTGGCCTCCCTGTGCATCGGCGTCGGGCAGGGCATCGCCCTCGTCCTCGAGCGGTAACTCGTCCTCGAAAGGTAAGGCGCACCCACCCATGGCACTCACGCAAGCCGACATCGACCGCGAACTCGCCGACAGCCGCGCCGCGTACGACAAGGCGCGCGCCGACGGCGCCCCCGCCGCCGACCACCCGGCGCGCGACTTCGCCCCGTACCGCAGCAGCCTGCTGCGCCACCCCAAGCAACCGCTGGTCGCGGTGCAGGGCGACCCCGAGACCGTCGAACTGCACACGCCCGTCTTCGGCCACACCGACATCACCGACGTCGACAACGACCTCACCATCCAGCACCAGGGCGAACCGCTCGGCGAGCGGATCACCGTCTCCGGACGGCTGCTGGACAGCCACGGACGGCCGGTGCGCGGCCAGCTCATCGAGCTGTGGCAGGCCAACGCGGCCGGGCGCTACGCCCATCTGCGCGACCAGCACCCGGCGCCCCTCGACCCCAACTTCACCGGCGTCGGACGGACCCTGACCGGCGACGACGGCTCGTACAGCTTCACCACGATCAAGCCCGGCGCCTATCCCTGGCGCAACCACGAGAACGCGTGGCGCCCCGCCCACCTCCACTTCTCCCTCTTCGGTACGGCGTTCACCCAGCGCCTCATCACCCAGATGTACTTCCCCGGCGACCCGCTCTTCGCCTACGACCCGATCCTCCAGTCCGTGACGGACGAATCGGCGCGGCAGCGGCTCGTGGCCACCTACGACCACGGGCTGTCCCAGCCGGAATGGTCGCTGGGCTACCGCTGGGACATCGTGCTGGACGGGCCGTCGGCCACCTGGATCGAGGAAGGCCGCTGATGACCCAGCTCTCCCCCACCCCCTCCCACACCGTCGGCCCCTTCTACGGGTACGCGCTCCCCTTCCCCGGCGGCGGCGACCTCGCCCCCGCGGGCCACCCCGACGCCATCACCGTGCACGGCCGGGTCCACGACGGCGCGGGCGCGCCCGTCCCGGACGCCCTGGTCGAGCTGTGGCAGGCGGGCCCGGACGGCTCGCTGTCCGGCGCGCCAGGATCGATGCGCCGCGACCCGGTGACCGGCGGCTTCGCCGGGCGCAACGGCGTCGACTTCACCGGCTTCGGCCGCATCGCCACCGACGCCGACGGCCACTGGACGGCCCGTACGCTCCGGCCCGGCGCCCCCGCCGCCCCGTACATCAGCGTGTGCGTCCACGCCCGCGGGCTGCTGCACCACCTCTACACGCGCCTGTACTTCCCCGAGGACGTCCAGCGGGGCGCCACCGACCCGCTCCTCGCCGCGCTGGATCCGGCGCGCCGGGAGACCCTGGTGGCGACGGCGGAGCCCCAGCCGGGGACGTACCGCTTCGACATCCGCCTCCAGGGAGAGGGAGAGACGGTTTTCCTTGAGTTCCGCTAGCCCCCTCGGCCGCGATGACGTCGGACTGCTGACCCCCGTACGGACCGGGTCGGCGGTCGAGGACGCCACCGGCGACACGGCGTTCCTCCAGGCCATGCTCGACGCCGAGGCCGCGCTCGCCCGGGCGCTGGCCCCGGCCGACGCGGCGGCCGTGGTGACGAGTGCGGCCCGCGCCGGGCTGTACGACGTGCGCGACCTCGCCCGGCGGGCCCGCTCCGGCGGCAACCCCGTCATCCCGCTGGTCGCCGACCTCACCGCGGCGGTGGCCCGTACGGACGGCGACGCCGCGGCGTACGTCCACCGCGGCGCGACCAGCCAGGACATCCTGGACACCGCCACCATGCTGGTCGCGGCCCGCGCCCTGCCGCTGATCGTCGCCGACCTCGACCGTACGGCGGCGGAGCTGGCGCGGCTCGCCGCCGCCCACCGCGCGACGCCCATGCCGGGCCGCACCCTCACCCAGCACGCCGTCCCCACCACCTTCGGCCTCAAGGCGGCGGGCTGGCGTTCGCTGGTCCTCGACGCCCGCGCCCGGCTCGCCGCCGTGCGGCCGGTGGCCCAACTGGGCGGCGCCGCGGGCACGCTGGCCGCCTTCGACGACGGCATCCCCCTGCTGGCCCGCTTCGCGGCGGAAACCGGGCTCGCCGAACCCGACCTCCCGTGGCACACCCTGCGCACCCCCATCACCGACCTCGGCTCCGCGCTGGCCTTCGCCGTCGGCGCGCTGGGGAAGCTTGCGGCCGATGTGCTGGTCCTCTCCCGTACGGAGATCGGCGAGGTGGCGGAGGGTGCGGGCGGCGGCTCGTCCGCGATGCCGCACAAGTCCAACCCCGTACGCGCCACCCTCATCGCCTCCGCCGCCCGCCAGGCCCCCGGCCTCGCCGCCACCCTGCTCGGCTCCCTCGCCGCCGAGGACGAACGCCCCGGCGGGGCGTGGCACGCCGAGTGGCAGCCGCTGCGGGACCTGCTGCGGCTCGCGGGCGGCGCCGCCCGGGACGCCGCGGAACTCGCCTCCGGCCTGCGGGTCTTCCCCGACCGCATGGCCGCGAACCTGGAGCTGACGGACGGCCTGATCGTCAGCGAGCGCCTCATCGCCGCGCTCGCCCCGGTGGTCGGCCGCGCCCGCGCGAAGGAACTCCTGGCGGAGGCGGCGCGGGCGGGAGCGGGCCTGACCGAGGCCTTGGCGGATGTCCTCCCCGCCGACCACCTACGCGAACTGATGGACCCCACCACCTACGTGGGCGCGGCCCCCGCCCTGACGGACCGAGCCCTGACCCGCCATGCGTAACGCCTCCGGCGGAAGTCCCCCCACCCCGCCCCTTCCCGAAACCGGGGGCAAGCCCCCGGCCCCCGGTTGGGGG
>NZ_RIBZ01000847.1:0-20867 GCF_003721215.1 Streptomyces botrytidirepellens | reverse complement strand
GGCGGGCGACCCGGGCGCGCCGCGCGGCGGCCCATCCGGCCCCGGGCCAGGGGCCGTTCGGCCCTCCCCCGCCGAGGCGGGACGCGGGATGGTGGGGGCGGTGTGAGCCGGTTGACCACGGGGCAGCCGGGCTCTCACTCCACTGCGGTGATGAGCCTCCATGATCGGCCGACCCCGTTCGGCGTGGGGTGCGGGGCCGGATGGGGAGCCGGCCTCGTGCCCCCCGCGACCCCGGCGCCCGCCGCACCGCCCCGTCCGGGGCTCCCCCTCACTGCCCCGTCTCGCGCTCCCTGATCCGCTCGGCGATCACCGCGGCCTGGATCCGCCGCCCGACGCCCAGCTTGGACAGGATCGAGGAGATCCGGTTCTTGACGGTCTTCTCGGCGAGGAAGAGCCGCTCGGCGATCTGCCGGTTGGTCAGCCCGTCCCCGATCAGCTCCAGGATCTCCCGTTCGCGCGGGGAGAGCCGCTCCAGCTCGTCGGGCGTGCTGGGCTGGGGTCCGCGGAGCCGGGCCATGACGCGGGCGGTCGCGCCCGGGTCGAGCATGGACCGGCCGCCCGCCACGGTGCGTACGGCGGACACCAGGTCGGAGCCGTTGATCTGCTTGAGCACATAGCCCGCGGCCCCGGCCATGATGGCGTCGAAGAGCGCCTCGTCGTCGTCGAAGGACGTCAGCATCAGGCAGGCCAGCTCCGGCAGCCGGGCCCGCAACTCCCGGCAGACCGCGATCCCTTCGTGGTCGGCGCTTTCCCCCGCCCCGCCCAGCCGTACGTCGAGCACCGCCACGCGGGGCCGTACGGCGGGGGCGCGGGCGATGGCCTCGCGGGCGCTCGCCGCCTCGCCGACGACCGTGAGGTCGGGCTCCGCGTCCAGCAGGTCGCGCAAGCCCCGTCGCACCACCTCGTGGTCGTCGAGCAGGAAGACCCCGATGGGCTCGGCGGGAGCGTCGACTCCCCCGGCATCGGCGGTGTCGGCTGTCTCGGGCACTGCCCTCTCCTCCGTAGCGCGCGGGGCGCCGGTCGTGATCCGGTTGCCCACTCTTACGTCCTGCCGCGCGGAGGCGTAAGGGGCCATTCGGCCCTCCGGCGCGCCGCTCCGCGATCAGCGGTGCCGACGATACGCAGTCCGGCCCGCCCGGCGGCGTCAGCACGCGGTTCCCGTCCCGATCAGGGGACGGTCAGGGCACGGCCAGGGGACGGCCAGGGAGACGCTCAGGGGGACATGCCGCCCGCGTACGGCCCGTACAGGTCCAGCAGGCGGCTGCGGGCGGCCTGGAGGCGGCGCCCGATCACCTGTGCGCAGGCCAGCGCGAGCGAGTAGCCCAGCTCCGGGTCCTCGTCGCACAGCCGACGTACCGACTCCGCGTCGAACTCGTACGCGCGCACCGGGCTGAGCGCCTCCGCGCCCAGGTGCCAGGTGTCCGGCGGGAACAGCCATGACCAGCCGATCAGCTCGCCGGGGCCCAGGGTCTCGATCACCGCGGCCCGGCGGCCCGGGACCCGCAGGTCGAGGGTGACCGCGCCGGTGCGGATGACCCAGAAGCGGTCGGCCTTCCGGCCCTCCTCGAAGATGCGGCCGCCCGAGGGGAAGGACACCTCGTGGGCGAGCGCCATCAGGCGCTCGCGGTGCTCGGTCTTCAGTGCGCCCAGAAGTCCCATCATGGCCTCACTCTGCCGTCTCCTCCCCCGCCTCGCCCCTCGGCGGTGACCGTGCGTGCGAGCGGCCGCCGATCCAAAGCGATACGCCGATGAGCGCGTACCGACTCTCCTTTAGTCATTTCCTGTCGAGTTGCCGATATGACACGCCATTTGTGTTCACGCCTCCCGATGGCGCCCCGCACCCCATACCCTCGGCTCCTTCACCGACCCTGATGTCGCTCGTCCTCGTCACCCGGGAGGCCCTGGTGCCAGCCGACTCTCTCCGTCGGTCCGCCAACCGAGCCGGAGCACACCTGGAACATCTGCTGCACCGCCGCTTCACCGCCGGCGAGCTGCCGCGGCTGCGCGTCCTCGTGGAGGAGTGCGCCGCCTGGGCCGGGCTCAGCGAGACCCGCCGCGGTGACTTCGTCCTCGCCGTCGACGAAATCGCCAGCAACGCGATCGAACACGCGGGCGGGACGGGCTCCCTGCTGCTGCGGCGGGTGGGCGACGAGCTGGAGTGCCGGATCAGCGACTCCGGCCCCGGCTTCTCCGAGGACGTCATCCCGCAGATCCTGCCCGGCCTGGACGGCGCGACCAGCGGCCGCGGGCTCTGGCTGACCCGCCTGGTCACCGACCGGCTGGTGATCAGCGCCGGGGCCATGGGCGCCGTCGTGACGCTCGCCATGCGGCTGCGTTAGGGGACACCGCCTGGAGAAGGCCGTTACTCCCGGTGCCCCGATACCGCGTCATGGCCGCCGCTTCGACGGGACAATGAGCGGGAATACAGCCAGGTGCCGACAGGAGAGGCGGTGGGCACGGTGGAGCTTCCCGTGGTCGTCGGGGTCGACGGTTCGGACGCCGCCTCCGACGCGCTGGACTGGGCCGCCGCGATGGCGGCCCGGCGGCGGCTCCCCCTGCGCATCGTGCACGCCTCCCTGTGGGAGCGGTACGAGGGCTACGTCCCCGCCACGGCCGCCGACCGTCCCACCGAGCGCCTGCACAGCGAGACCGTGCTGGCCACCGCCGCCGAGCGGGCCGGGCGGCGCGCCCCCGCCCTGAAGGTGATGACCGATCTGGCGGCCGACGACCCGGTGACCGCCCTGCTGCGCGCCGGGCAGAGCGCGGAGGCGGTGGTCGTCGGGTCGCGGGGGCGCGGCGAGTTCGCGTCCCTGCTGCTGGGCTCGGTCGGGCTGGGCATCGCGGCGCGCGCGGCCTGCCCGGTGGTCGTCGTCCGCGGCCGCCCGGAGGGCGGGTACGGCCGGATGCGTCGCGTCGCGGTGGGCATCGCCGAACGCGAGCGCCCGGGTGAGCACGAACACCCCCCGCCCTCCCCCGCCGTCGCCTTCGCGCTCCGGGAGGCCCGGCTTCTCGGCTGCGAGCTGGAGGCGGTGCACGCCTGGCGCTGCGCGGGGCCGGACGACCACGGGCCGCACGAGGACCACGCCCGGCACGCCGCCGAGCTGCTGGACGAGGCGCTGGGCGGGGTCACGGAGATGGCGCGGCCGCCCGTGCCGGTGGCCTACCGCGCGGTCGAGGGCCCGGCCCGCAAGGCGCTGCTGGACGCGTCGGACCAGGCGGACCTGCTGGTGGTGGGCGCCCGGCGGCGGCAGGGCCACTTCGGGATGCAGCTGGGCCTGGTCAACCACGCCGTGCTGCACCACGCCCGCTGCCCGGTGGCGGTGATCCCGCAGCCCTGACGGCCCCTGCACCTCGATATCATGTGTCCGGGGGCGGCAACACGGCGAGTGAGCCGGACGGGGCGCGCCGCTGTCGAAAGGGAGAGCGCGCGCAGGCCCCGAGGGCTCGCATCGATATGCGGCTCCGCCGCGCGAGGGGCCGAGCACGGTCGACCGTCGACAGGGGCTGAGGCGCCCCGGGGCGAACCGAGCCTCAAAAATGGGGGGGTTTCAGGTGTCTGGGGGTCAGGGGCGTCATCCTGCTCTGCCTCAACTCCGGCTGGATCAGCTTCTCGACGAGCTCCAAGCGCGGCTGGACGCCGCCCGGTCCACGCAGGGGCGGATGCACAGCCTGCTGGAGGCGGTGCTGAGCGTGGGCCGCGAGCTGGACCTGGAGCAGGTGCTGCGGCGGATCGTGGAGTCGGCGGTGGTGCTGGCGGACGCGCAGTACGGGGCGCTGGGCGTGGTCGACAGCAACCGGTTGTCGCAGTTCCTGACGGTGGGCATATCGGAGGACCTCGCGCGGCGGATCGGCCCGCTGCCGAGCGGCCACGGTCTGCTGGGCGAGCTGATCCGCCATCCACAGCCGCTGCGGCTGACCGATCTGTCCGAGCACCCGGCGAGCCATGGCTTCCCGGCGGACCATCCGCCGATGCGCTCGTTCCTGGGGGTGCCGATCCGGGTCCGGGACCAGGTGTTCGGCAATCTGTACCTGACGGAGAAGCGCGGCGGCGCCCAGTTCGACCCGGACGACGAGGCGGTGCTGACCACCCTGTCGGTCGCCGCCGGGGTGGCCATCGACAACGCCCGGCTGTACCACGAGAGCCGCCGCCGCGAGCAGTGGCTCGAGGCGCTGGGGGTGATCACCCGCACGCTGCTGGCGGGCACTCCGGCGGCCGAGGTGCTGAGCCTGATCGCCCGGCTGGCCCTCCAGGTCTCGCTGGCCGATTCGGCGGCCATCCTGCTGCCCGCCGCGGGCACGGACAGTCTGATGGTGGAGGTCGCGGAGGGGCACGACGCGGAGCGCATCAGCGGTCTGGTGGTGCCCTCCGACGGCTCGCTGGCCGGGCTCGCGGTGCGCACCGGACGGCCCGCGGTGGCGAGCGACGTACGGACCGACGCCCGGGCGCGGGCCTGGCCGCTGCCGGACCAGGAGAGCGAGTTCGGCCCGCTGGTGGCCGTCCCCCTGGTCGCCCACGAGCGGTCCTCGGGGGCGCTGCGGCTGTGCCGGCTGGCGGGGCGGCCCGCGTTCGACGACCACGAGGTGGAGCTGCTGTCGGGCTTCGCCGCGCAGGCGGCGCTCGCGCTCGAACTGGCCCGGCACCGTGCCGAGTCCGAGCATCTGGCGCTGCTGCACGACCGCGACCGGATCGCTCGTGACCTGCACGATCTGGCGATTCAGCGGCTGTTCGCGACGGGGCTGACGCTCCAGAGCGCGAGTCGGCTGATCGACCATCCGGAGGCGGGTGAGCGGGTCGGCCGGGCGGTGGACGACCTGGACGAGACGATAAAGATCATCCGTTCGACGATCTTCGCGCTGCGGGCGGTCGGGGACGAGGACGGCGAACCGGCCACCTTGCGGAGGCGGCTGGTGAAGGCCGTACGGTCGGCATCGGACACCCTGGGCTTCACGCCGTCGCTGCTGATGGACGGACCGGTCGACACCGACGTGCCGGACGAGACCGGCGACCAGGCGCTGGCGGTACTCGCCGAGGCGCTCAGCAACACCGTCCGGCACGCACAGGCCCAGCGGGTGGACGTGCGGTTCACGGTCGGAGCCGACGTCGTCCTCACGGTCACCGACAATGGGATGGGCATCGGCGACGCGGCCCCCAGCGGAGGGCTGGTCAACATGCGGTCGCGGGCCGAGCTGCTCGGCGGCACGCTGACCATCGAAACCCCCGAGGCGGGCGGCACCCGGGTGGTGTGGCGCGTGCCACGAACCCCCGACGGCCCCACCCGCACGACCAAAGGGCTCAGCCCGTGATATGGCTCTCTCTTCTCCGAATTCGCGCATATCCGGCCTCCCATGCGGTATCCACGAACGGGGAAGGGGATTGTCGAAAGACGTGCGGATGATGCGAATGATCAAGGGCTTGTGGCGCTGGCGGCGGAACCCGCTGCGCCGTAAGACCGACCTGGCAGAGGCGTGGGCGGCACTGGTCGCCGCCGTATTGATCCTGCTCGCGGCCCCGGCCGCGGGCTGGGCAGCGGGTTCCCTGGCGCACGGTGCGCTGGTGAGAACCGCGCAGGAGCAGCGCGCCGAGCGCCATCTGGTGGCAGCGACCGTGGTCAAGGTGCTGCCCCAGCCACCCATAGACTCCGACCCCGAGACCGCCTCCGCGCGCGACGCCCAGCGCCGGGTGATCGCCCAGTGGACGGGCCCGGACGGCAGCAGGCACGAGGGCACGCTCGGCGCCCAACCGAGCGCCGACCCGGGCGAGACGTTCCGTATCTGGACCGACGACCAGGGCCGGCTGAGGGCCCGTCCGCTGGACTCGGCCACCGCGGCCACCCACGCCGCGCTGGCGGGGATCGGCGCGGGCGCGGCGACGGCGGGTCTGGTCGACGGCGCCCGGCGGCTGGTCGTATGGCGGCTCATGCGCCGTCGTTACGCCCAGTGGGACATCGCGTGGGAGCGGGCTCGCCAGGATTGGGGCCGGGCCGACGCGGACAGCTGACGCGGACAGTACCGTAGACCGGGTATTGCCCCGGTACGTTCCTTGTCACCAGGACACCTCGTGCACCGGGCTTCCGGGCAGGTCAACTCGGCGTGCCGCGCGCACGCTACGGTGGGGCCTTCACGTGAACAGCGGCACAGTCGCGCACATCCGGCATTCGCACGAGGTGGGGGCACAGCAGCACCATGGCACAGGGCTCGGTCGTCCAGGTGACGCACAGCGGAACGTCGCGGTGGCGGCGCCGCACCGGAGAGTACGCCTCCCTCGCCGCGGCCCTGGAGGCCGCCGGGGACGGCGACGTGCTCTCCATCTCACCCGGCACCTACCGTGAGAATCTGGTGGTGGGACGGGCCGTCACCCTGCGCGGTCCCGAGGGCTCCTCGCGCGGCTCGGTGCGCATCGCGCCCGCCGACGGCGTCGCGCTGACGATACGCGCGTCGGCGGTGGTCCAGGATCTGCACGTGGAGGGCATGGACTCGGCGTCGCCCGCGCTGCTGGTCGAGGAGGGCACTCCGGAGCTGACGGACCTGCGGGTCGCGACGCGCTCCGCCGTCGGCATCGAGGTGCGCGGCGGCGCCCGGCCGACCGTGCGGCGCTGCACCGTGGACAACCCGGCGGGCGTGGGCCTGAGCGTGCTGGACGGCGCGGGCGGCGTGTTCGAGGACTGCGAGGTCGTGGCCGCCGGGCAGTCCGGCGTCGCGGTGCGCGGCGGCGCCCGCCCGCGCCTGGAGCGCTGCCGCATCCACCACTCCTCGGGGTCCGGGGTCTCGCTGACCGGCGAGGGCAGCTCGCTGGAGGCCGTCGGCTGCGAGGTGTACGAGATCCGGGGCGCGGGCGTGACCGTCTCCTCGCGGGCGACCGGGCACCTGACCGACTGCCGGGTGCACCGCACGACGGGCGACGGAGTCAACCTGGACACCGACGCCGTGCTCACGCTCGCGGACTGCGAGATCCACGACGTCCCGGAGAACGCGGTCGACCTGCGGTCCCGTTCGGTGCTGACGCTGACCCGCTCGACGGTGCGCCGGTTCGGGCGCAACGGCCTGTCGGTGTGGGACCCGGGCACCCGGGTGGACGCCAACCAGTGCGAGCTGCACGAGAGCACGGGCGACTATCCGGCGGTGTGGGTGAGCGACGGCGCCACGGCCGTGCTCGACTCGTGCCGGGTGCGCGAGGTCCCGGACGCGCTGTTCGTGCTGGACCGCGGCTCGCGCGTGGACGTCGTCGACAGCGATCTGTCGCAGGTGCGCAACACGGCGGTGTCGGTGAGCGACGGGGCGACCGCGCAGCTGGACGACTGCCGGATCCGGGAGGCGGCCACCGGCGCCTGGTTCCGCGATCACGGCAGCGGCGGCACCCTCGCGAACTGCACCATCGACGGCGCCGCGACCGGAGTGATCGTCACCAAGGGCGCCGATCCGACGGTCGAGCGCACCACGGTCTCCTCGCCGACGGAGGCCGGGTTCTATGTGTCCGCCGAGGGCCGCGGCACGTTCACCGGCTGCCGGGTGACGGGCAGCAGCGGCTACGGCTTCCACATCATCGACGGCTGCCGCACCACCCTGACCCGGTGCCGCACCGAGCGGTGCGTGCGCGGCGGTTACGAGTTCTCCGAGGCGGGCCCGGCCGTCGAGGACTGCACCAGCGACGAGAGCGCCACCAGCGCCGTCACCACCCCGGCGACCGCCCCCGCCCTCCCGGCACCCGCGGTGGAGACCGCCGCCTCGACGGGCGGGCTGCTGGGCGGCATCCCGGCGCAGCGCGCCACCCAGCCCCCGGCCCTGGCGGCCGCGCCCGGCACCCCGGCCGCCGAGCCGGTGTCCGTACGGCCCTCCACCACGGTGCTGGGCGAACTGGACGCGCTGGTCGGGCTGGAGAGCGTCAAGCGCGAGGTGCGCGCCCTCACCGACATGATCGAGGTCGGCCGGCGGCGTCAGGAGGCCGGGCTGAAGGCCGCCTCCGTCCGCCGCCATCTGGTCTTCACCGGCTCCCCCGGCACCGGCAAGACGACGGTCGCCCGGCTCTACGGCGAGATCCTGGCCTCCCTGGGGGTGCTGGAACGCGGCCATCTGGTGGAGGTCTCCCGGGTGGACCTGGTCGGCGAGCACATCGGCTCGACGGCGATCCGCACCCAGGAGGCGTTCGACCGGGCGCGCGGCGGGGTGCTGTTCATCGACGAGGCGTACGCGCTGTCCCCCGAGGACTCCGGCCGGGACTTCGGGCGCGAGGCGATCGACACGCTGGTGAAGCTGATGGAGGACCACCGGGACTCGGTGGTGGTCATCGTCGCCGGGTACACGGCGGAGATGGAGCGCTTCCTGTCCGTCAACCCCGGGGTGGCGTCCCGCTTCTCACGCACCATCACCTTCGGCGACTACGCGCCCGAGGAGCTGCTGCGGATCGTGGAGCAGCAGGCCGACGACCAGGAGTACCGGATCGGCGAGGGCGCGTCGGAGGCGCTGCTGAAGTACTTCACAGCCCTCCCGAAGGGCCCGGCGTTCGGCAACGGCCGCACCGCCCGGCAGACCTTCGAGGCGATGGTGGAGCGGCACGCGGGCCGGGTCGCCCAGCTGAGCGACCCGACCACCGACGACCTCACCCTGCTCTACCCGGAGGACCTGCCCGAACTGCTCTGAGCCGGTTTCGGTACGGCCGCGCAGCCGGACGTTCCCTCGGGGAGCCGGGCCAGCAGCGCGGCCCGCTCCCGGTCGAAGGCCGGGTCCGCCTGGTACTCGGAGTGCCCCAGGATCGGTGCGGGCAGCGGGTGTTCGGCGGTGCGGCCGTACGCGAGCGGGTCCTTGAAGGCGTCGCAGTCCACCTCGGGCCCGGTGCCGTCGGGCAGCCGGATCGGCCCGCCGATGGGGTCGGTGTAGCGCCACAGGTTGCGCCAGCAGCGCACCTCGCCGTGGAGCGAGCGCAGTTGGGCGGGGCCGAAGTAGGCGGGGAACCAGCGCCCGTACAGCCGCTCCAGCGGGGACCCGTAGGTGAGCAGCGCGACCTGGGCGCGGGTGCGCAGGTCGACCTGCCAGACCGCGGCGGCGGCCAGCACGCTGCCCTGGGAGTGCCCGGAGATGACCAGGCGGCCGCCGTAGGTGCGGGTCCAGGTCTCCATCCGCCAGGTCAGGTCGGGAACGGCGCGCTCGGCGTAGCAGGGCGGGGCGAAGGGGTGCGCGGCGCGCGGCCAGAAGGTGCCGACGTCCCACAGGATGCCGATGGTGCGCCGGGCCGACGGGCTGCGGTAGGCGCGGCGGGCCCAGGTGACGAGCATCAGGACCGCGAACCCCATCATCCAGGAGCCGAGCGCCTGGGCGGTCTGCGTGGCCGCGTCCACGAAGCTCGGGGTGTCGTCGGCGGCCCGCCCCGGCACCTCGTTGGTGACCCAGGTCCCGGCGACCGCGAGTCCGCCGAGCAGCAGGGTGAACAGGGCGACGGGGCCGACGAGCCAGGGGCTGGAGTCGGTGAGCCCGGCGCGGGCGATCGTGGTGGCGATCCGGCGGGTGCGCACCGCGTCGGCGGGCTCGCCCGGATAGCCGTCCAGGACGCCGGGGATGAGCCGTTCGCGGATCCGCCAGGCCCGCAGGGCGGTGATCACCGCGAGCAGCAGGATCATCAGCAGCAGGACCGGTATGGCCGTGGCCCACCAGGACAGCAGGATGGGCGGCGCGATGGTGCCGCCCTCGCCCGGGGTGGCGCCGCCGTCCAGCCAGTCGGCGATGCGCTGGGCGATGCCTCCGGCGAGCACCGAGCCGAGCCCGCAGGCGAGCATGGCGACGGCGGGACCGGCCAGCCCGCGCAGCGGGGTGCGCTCGGTGGGCGCCTCCCGGTACAGGACGAGGGCGCACACCGCGATGGCCACGATGAGGGCGCCCTGCACGACCGCGATCGTGACGAAGGTCTGGTCGCCGGGCAGCATCCCGTGGGAGACCCAGCCGGGGCGGGACCAGCCCGCGTACAGCATGGCGAGCGCGAGCACGCCGAGCGCGGCGCCGGGCAGCACGGTGATGGTGAGGCGGTCCAGCTCGCTGTCGGCCCGGGTCTCGCTGCGGCCGCGGCGGCACACCACGAACACCACCGCGCACCCGCCGGCCACCACCAGGGTGAGCAGGGTCCAGCCGACCGCGTCCAGCAGGGCGCTGCCGCCCGCCGCGCGGTCGTACCGGGCGGTGGCAGCGGTGACGCCCGCGGCGATCGTCAGGAATCCGGCGGCGGTGTGGGCGGCGCGCAGCCGGGCGACGATCCGGCGGCCGTACCAGAAGCCCGGCAGGCACAGCGCGGGGCGGTTGCCCGACTCGGCGCAGGTCTCGTCCACCGGCAGCTCCAGCGGGGGCTGCGACTCGTAGGCGCTCCAGGTGCGGTTGGACAGGTACCACAGCAGGCCGTTCAGGGCCGCCGGTACGACGGCGGTGAGCGCGAGGCGGCGGCCGGGCTGGCTCCACCAGCCGTCGTCCCCGGCGGACAGGAAGCCGAGCCAGGTGCCGTCGGCGCAGTCGGCCGAGCCCGCGCACTGCCAGGCGACCAGGTCGAGGGCCACCTCGCAGGCCCCGGCGATCAGCAGCACGGTCAGGCTGAGCGCGACGACACGCACCAGCAGGCCGTAGGTGCGCACGGTGCGCTCCCGCCGGTCGGCCGCGGGGCGCATCCAGTGGGCCAGGTTGACGACCATGAAGGGCAGCAGGAGCAGCCACAGGGCGCGGGCGCTGTTGCCGGAGGTGAGGTTGGACCAGACGTACGCCTCGCGGACCGGGCCGTCCCGGTAGTCCTCCGGCCGCGACTCGGCGTCGATGTCGTCGATGCGCCGGTAGACCGCCGCGGTCTCGTCGCCGGTGAGCGGGGTGGTGCGCGGATCGCACAGCATCTCCTGGGGCGTGGTGCCGCCGACGCCGTGGACCAGGAGCTCCAGATCGGGGGGCGGTGTGCCGTTCCGTGGTGGCGGTGACACCCCCAGCGCCCGGTCCGCCCCCGCTGCCGATGTCCCCGTGCCCGTGGTCGATGCCACCGTGCCCCCCGATCCCGGTGTCGTGCGGTCGTTCCGCCCCCGGTGTCCGCTCCAGGATTGTGCCCAGCGGGGTGGGGCACGGAGCATGACGGGCCGGGCGTGGCGAAATCGTAACCCCCCGGTGCTCAGGGGACCGGCTGTCCGCCCCACATGCGAAGATATCCGCGCGGGCGACGTGCGCCGACCGGAAGGGAACGGGCAGGGTGAGCGACAACCAGAATCTCCTCGCCGAGCAGCGGCGCGCCCTGATTCTCGACGAGGTCAGACGGCGCGGCGGAGTGCGGGTCAACGAGCTGACGCGCAAGCTCAATGTGTCCGACATGACGGTCCGTCGCGATCTGGACGCACTGGCCCGGTTGGGCGTGGTGGAGAAGGTGCACGGCGGCGCGGTGCCGGTCGCCGAAGCGAGCACGTACGAACCGGGGTTCGAGGCCAAGTCGGGCCTGGAGCTGACCGCGAAGGAGGACATCGCCAAGGCCGCCGCGGCGATGGTCACCCCGGGCACGGCGATCGCGCTCGCCGGGGGTACGACGGCGTTCGCGCTGGCCCAGCAGCTGCTGGAGGTGCCGGACCTGACCGTGGTGACCAACTCGGTCCGGGTGGCGGACGTGTTCTACAACGCGCAGCGGTCGGCGGCGGCGCTCGGCGGGGCGGCGCCGCGCCCCGGGGCGGCCACCGTGGTGCTCACCGGCGGGGTGCGCACCCCGTCGGACACGCTGGTGGGGCCGGTCGCGGACGCCGCGGTGCGCTCGCTCCACTTCGATGTGCTCTTCCTCGGGGTGCACGGCATATCGGTCGAGGCCGGGCTGTCCACGCCGAACCTGGCGGAGGCGGAGACCAATCGCCACTTCGTGCGGTCCGCGCGGCGGGTGGTGGTGGTCGCGGACCACACCAAGTGGGGCACGGTGGGCCTGAGTTCCTTCGCCTCGCTGGACCAGGTGGACGCGCTGGTGACGGACCCGGGGCTGCCGGCCGGGGCGCGCGCCGAGATCGCCGAGTATCTGCCGGAGCTGGTGGTGGCGGGCGAGCCGATCGAGACCGCGTCGGACATCTGACGGAGCGACAGCCGTGCGGCTATCGTGGCCCCATGGCATACCGGTTGCGTTCCGTGGGGCTGGACTACACCCGAACCGCCCCGGTCCGACTCGCCTTCACCGCCGAGGCGTCGGCGCCGCCCGAGGCGGTGTTCGGGGCGCTGGCCGATGTCGGGGGCTGGCCCGGCTGGTTCCGGCAGGTGACCGAAGCCCGCCCCACGGCCGACGGGACGGGGCGGGAGATCCGCCTCCTGGGCGGCACCCGCTTCCGCGAGACGGTGATGGCGTCGGACCCGTGCGAGCGATACGCGTACCGCGTCGACGAGACGAACGTGCCGGGGCTGCGGGCCCTGCTGGAGGAATGGCGGCTGGTGCCGTGGCACTCCGGCACCGTGGTGCGCTACACGTTCGCGCTGGACGGCACGACGGTGATGCGGGGCTCGGCGAGGGCGTTCCGCCCGGGGCTGCGGAAGGCGTTCCACGACGCGGTCCGGTGCCTGGACCGGCGACTGACGACGGGTTGAGGCCGCCCCCGGGCCTCCCCGGGTGATGCGCTAGTCCGGCCAGTGCCCGGTCACCAGGAAGGTGTCGATCGCCTTCGTGTGCGGCTCGATGTCCAGCCCCTGCTCCTCCAGCCAGGCGTCCGAGTAGTACTTGTCCAGATACCGGTCGCCCGGGTCGCACAGCAGCGTGACCACGCTCCCCGTGCGCCCCTGTGCGACCATCTCCGCGACGATCTTCAGCGCGCTCCACAGGCCGGTCCCCGTGGACCCGCCCGCCTTGCGCCCGATCACCCGTTCCAGCGCCCGCACGGCGGCGACGCTCGCCGCGTCCGGGACCTTCATCATCCGGTCGATCGCGCCGGGCACGAAGCTGGGTTCCATCCGGGGGCGGCCGATGCCCTCGATGCGGGAACCGGACTCGCTGCACGCGTGGGCGTCGTGGTGCACCCAGCCGTCGAAGAAGCAGGAGTTCTCCGGGTCGGCGACGCACACCCGGGTGTCGTACTGCATGTAGTGCACATAGCGTGCGATGGTCGCGGAGGTGCCGCCGGTGCCCGCCGTGGCGACCACCCAGGCCGGTTCGGGGTAGCGCTCCAGCCGCAGCTGCTGGTAGATCGACTCGGCGATGTTGTTGTTGCCTCGCCAGTCGGTCGCCCTTTCGGCGTAGGTGAACTGGTCCATGTAGTGGCCCCCGGACTCGCCCGCGAGCGCGAGGGACTCCTCGTACATCTTCCGTGGGTCGTCCACGAAATGGCACTGGCCGCCATGGAATTCGATCAGGCGGCACTTTTCCCGGCTCGTCGTGCGCGGCATCACCGCGATGAAGGGGACCCCGATCAGCTTCGCGAAGTACGCCTCGGATACGGCGGTGGAACCGCTGGACGCCTCGATGACGGGTTTGCCGGGGCGGATCCAGCCATTGCACAGCCCGTAGAGGAACAGCGAACGGGCGAGCCGGTGCTTGAGGCTCCCTGTGGGATGGGTGGACTCGTCCTTGAGGTAGAGGTCGATCCCCCAGCGCTCCGGGAGCGGGAAGCTCAGGAGGTGGGTATCGGCCGAACGCTGGGCGTCGGCCTGCACTTTCCGGACGGCCTCCTTGAGCCAGTCCCGGTAGTCGTGGTCGCTGCGGTCCACGTCAACCGTGTCGACGACCGCCCGCGTCGTACTGTCCACGCCGCTCCTCGTGCTTGTGCCCCGTGCCCGGTCCGAGTGGCATACTCGGTCCATTTCGATCCTAAAGGGACCCCGGTGCGCCCTGGTGCCCCGGCCCGGTCCCGGGCACACTGCGCAGCAGGGAGAATGAGGCAGCAGCGTGCTTGCCAGTCGGAGCCACCGGGGAGGCGGTCGTGATGGCCGATACCGAGTTCAACGCCAGGGGCGTGCGGATCGAGCGATTCCTGCGCTCGGTGACCCGCGCCGGCCAGGTCTCGATCAAGGACGGCAGGCTCCAGTTGCTGACCAGCTACGGGCGCGAGATCGACAGCGCACCCGTGCAGTCGGTCCGGGCGAGCAAGCCGTGGTTCGTGGACGGCGACCAGGCCATGGCGACCCTCAACGGCACCCGCTATCGCCTCACCCTCGGCCAGCACGACGCGGCCAAGCCCTCCGGCTCCGGCACCGCCAGCCGCTTCCTCGACGCGGTCCGCTCCGCCCGGGGCCACGTCCGCAAGGGGTGAAGGCGGCCGAGTTGCGCATGCGCGCGGAGGGACCGACCCTGGACGAGCATCAGTATCACTGAGGGTCCACAAGTGGTGACGCTGAGAACCGGTCCACCGGTCGCGCACGGCAGCCACCACTGCTGAACGCGTTCGTCGCCCGCATCTGCATCAGGCTAGCCCCAACTTCTTCAGGGAGTCGCAGCCGTGATCAGTCGTCCTAGCAGGCATTGCACGGTGGAGCTGCAAGCCCTGCCGTCGCGGATCGGTCAGGTCCGCAGAATCGTGTCGGCGCAGTTGCGCTACTGGCATCTGGATCCGCTCATCGACCCGGCGGCGCTCGGTGTCACCGAGCTGCTCACCAATGTGCACCGGCACGCCGAGCCGGACAAGCAGTGCACGGTGGAGATCGCCCTCATGATGGACCGGCTGACGGTTTCGGTCCGCGACCAGGATCCGCGGCTGCCCCGGGTCCGCGAATGCGACCCCGTCTCCACCCACGGCCGGGGGCTCGCGCTGGTGGCGGCGGTCAGCCAGACCTGGGGCATGAACGTACGGGATGACGGAAGCGGCAAGGTCGTCTGGTTCACCCTGGCCGTGCCGCAGCCCGCCACCGTGAAGGGCTCGCCCCGCGCGGCGTACGCAGCGGGCCGCGCCGCGCCGCCGCCGCACCGTACGAGCCCGGCGACCCGCCCGGTGACGGCCCCCACCCCGGCCTCCGCACCGGCGCCGGCGTCCCCGGTGACTCCGGTATCGCCGGTGAGCCCGGTATCCCCGGTTTCTCCGGTGAGCCCGGTGTCCCCGGCATCCCCGGCGACACCGGTGTCCGCACCGGCTCCCGTGGCGGCGCCCGCCCCCGCACCGGCGGTGGCCTCCGCACCGCCCGCACGGGAGCGGGCACCGGCCGCCCGGTCGGCCGTATCCCACTGAGGCCCGAGCGTTCAGCCGGCACCGCCCTTGGCGTGCCGGCCGAACTGCTCGTCCAGGACGGACAGACGGCGCCAGTACTCGTCCTCGTCGATCTCACCGGCCGCGAAGCGGCGGCCGAGCACCACGATCGGCGACTGCTCGCCGAGCGCCGAACGGCCCTGCTGCCGGGGTGCGCGTCCGCGCCACCCCGCCCGCCGCAGCAGGAAGAGCCCGCCGCCGACGACCAGCGCCCACATCAGAGGGAAGAAGAGAATCCACGGACCGGGTCCGGGTCCGTCGGCGAAGCCGTGCGCCAGGGTGTTCATGGTGATCGCGCTCCTCGGTGGTTCCGCAAGGTCGCTTCCGAGCGTCCCGCCCGGCGGCGCCCGGGTCGTCGTACGGCCGGGGGCAGTTCATGTAGTCCCCGGAGAGTACGCCGCCTGTACCTACTGGTATGTACACTGATCGCATGACCACCTCGGAACGGCTGATCGAGAGCGCCCGGGAACTCCTGTGGGAGCGCGGCTACGTGGGCACCAGCCCCAAGGCGATCCAGCAGCGGGCGGGTGCGGGCCAGGGCAGCATGTACCACCACTTCACGGGCAAGCCCGATCTCGCGCTCGCGGCCATCCGCCGCACCGCCGAGCAGATGCGGGCCACCGCCGAGGCGTCGCTGTCCGGGCCCGGGGGCGCGTACGACCGTGTCCGCGGCTATCTGCTGCGCGAGCGCGATGTGCTGCGCGGCTGTCCGATCGGGCGGCTGACGATGGACCCTGACGTGATCGCCGATCCGGTTCTGCGGCAGCCGGTGGACGAGACGCTGGACTGGCTGCGCGGGCGGCTGGCGGACGTCCTCGCCGAGGGGCGGGAGGGCGGCGAGTTCACGGCCGGGCTGGACCCGGAGCGCACCGCCTCGACGGTCGTCGCGACCGTACAGGGCGGCTACGTCCTGGCCCGCGCGGCGGAGTCGGCGGCGCCCTTCGACAGCGCCGTGGAAGGTCTGCTCGCCCTGCTGACCGCCTACCGGGCGCCCGATTCCCCTTCCCGGTAAGGCGATTCCAGGTTCCGGATTCCAGGCTCCAGGAGAAGGAAAGAGTCCGCCTCATGCATGCGATGCAGTACCGGATCACGCTGCCCGCCGACTACGACATGAAGATCATCCGGCGCCGGGTGGAGTCGAAGGGGCCGCTCCTGGACGACTTCCCGGGGCTCGGCCTCAAGGCGTACGGCATCCGCGAGCGCGGGGTCGACGGCTCACCGGTCAACGCGTACGCGCCGTTCTACCTCTGGTCCGCCCCGGACGCCATGAACCGCTTCCTGTGGGGTCCCGGATTCCGGGGCGTCGCCCGGGACTTCGGCCGCCCCGTCGTCGAACACTGGCAGGGGCTGGCCTTCCACCGCGGCCCGGCCGTAGGCACCGCACCGCGCACCGCCGTCCGCCACACCACACCGGTCCCGGCCGCCGCGGACACCGCGACGGCCGTCGACGGCGCGGTGGAGGAGCTGCGGCGGCGGGCGGCCGCGGACGGCGTGCACTCCGCGGCCCTCGGCATCGACCCGCGCGGCTGGGAGCTGGTGCGCTTCACGCTCTGGGCCGACGCCGCGCCGTCCGACGAGCCCGGCGACCGTTACCAGGTGCTCCACCTCTCGGCCCCCGGCCTGGCCGCGCTCCCCGAGGGGCAGCAGTGGTGACGTAGCCGGTGCGGCTACTGAGGTAGCCGGGTGCGGCTACGCCGCGCCCAGCGCTGCCAGCGGGTCGTCCAGCACCGGCTGCCACGCCAACTCCGCGGCGCCCACCAGGCTGTCGTGGTCCAGCGTGCACGCCAGGATCGGCACGCCCCCGCTCCGCCCCCACAGGCTGCGCTCGGCGACGACCGTCCGCAGCCGCTCCGGATCGGCCTCCAGCAGCTCGCGGTGGAGGCCGCCGAGGATGATGCGGTCGGGGTTGAGGATGTTGACGAGCCCGGCGAGCCCGAGGCCCAGCCGGTCGATGAGCTGCTCGGCGGCGGCCCGCACGGACGGGTCGGCGTAGTCCTCGCGGATCAGGTCGCGGGCCTGCTGGAGCAGGGACACCTCGGGGCCGGGGTCGCGCCCGGCGGCGGTGAGGAAGGCGAGCGGGTCGGTCTCGATGTCCAGGCAGCCGCGGCTGCCGCAGTGGCAGGGCGGCCCCTCGGGGTTGACGGTCAGGTGGCCGACCTCCAGGGCGAGCCCCGCGCTGCCGGTGTGCAGCCGCCCGTCGAGGACCAGCGCGCCGCCGACGCCGCGGTGTCCGGTGGCGACGCACAGCAGATGCTGGGCGCCGCGCCCGGCGCCGTGCCGGTGCTCGGCGAGGGCGGCGAGGTTGACGTCGTTCCCCGCGTGGCCGGTGGGGGGTTCCCCGTCGGCGCCGCGGATTCCCGCCGCGGCCAGGCTCCGGGTGAACAGCTCGCGCACCGGCGCGCCCGCGGGCCAGGCGATGTGCAGCGGGTTCAGCGCGGTGCCCTCCGGTTCGGCGACCGCCGACGGGACCGCCAGCCCGGCGCCCACACAGCGTCGGCCGGTCTCGCGCAGCAGCTGGGCCCCGGCCTCGACGACCGCGTCGATGACGTGCGCCGGGTCGGCGGGCACCGTCATGCAGCCGGGGGCGGTGGCGACGATGTTTCCGCCGAGCCCGACGAGCGCCGCCCGGAAGCCGTCGGCGTGGACCTGGGCGGCGAGCGCGACGGGCCCGCGCGGCGCGACCGCCAGCCGGTGCGACGGGCGGCCCTGCGACCCGGCGGAGCCGAGCGGCCGCGCGTCGACCTCGATCAGGCCGAGGGCCTCCAGTTCGGCGGCGACGGCCCCCGCGGTCGCGCGGGTCACCCCGAGTTCGGTCGTGAGCACCGCGCGGGTGGGCGCGCGGCCGGTGTGTACGAGCGCCAGTGCCGGGCCAAGAGCGCCCCGGCCCCGCTCGAGCCTTGTCCGTGTCTGGGTCACGGCTCTATTCTCACTTTGTGCCGACACCAAACAAAACATGGACGGCCATTACGGGGAAACGCGCCGCCGCCGCTCCGGAGCGCGCCCTCTCCCAACTCCGCGCCGCCCTCACCGTCTTCTTCGCCCTCGACGGATTCGTCTTCGCCGGCTGGGTGGCCCGCATTCCGGCGATCAAGGACCAGACGGGTGCCTCCGCGGGCGCCCTGGGACTGGCCCTGCTGTGCGTTTCGGTGGGCGCCACGGCCACCATGATGACCACCGGTTGGCTCTGCCGCCGCTTCGGCAGCCACGCCACGACGGTCGCCCTCGCCGTGCTGCTCTCGCTCAGCGTCACGCTGCCGCCGCTGACCCATTCCGCGCTCGCCCTCGGGCTGGTGCTGCTGGTCTTCGGCACCGGCTTCGGCGGGCTCAACGTCGCCATGAACAGCGCGGCCGTCGACCTCATCGCCGCGCTGCGCAGGCCGGTCATGCCCAGCTTCCACGCCGCGTTCAGCCTGGGCGGCATGGCCGGGGCGGGGCTCGGCGGGCTGATCGCGGACCACCTCTCCCCCACCCGCCACCTGGCGCTGCTGGCCGCCGTCGGGCTGGTGCTCGCGGCGGGCGCGGGCCGGACGCTGCTCTCCGTTCCGCCGCCGTCGCCGCCCGAAACCACGACGAGCCCGGCGGCCGAGGCATCCGCCGGGGCGCGGCGGGGGCCCGCGCGCTGGCTGGTCGCCGTGTTCGGCCTGATCGCCCTGTGCACGGCGTACGGCGAGGGCGCGATGGCGGACTGGGCCGCCCTCCATCTCCACCAGGACCTCGACGCGTCCGCCGGGGTCGCCGCCGCCGGTTACTCCGTCTTCGCGCTGACGATGGCCATCGGGCGGCTGTCCGGCACGGCCCTGCTCGAACGGCTCGGCCAGACCACGACGTTGACCGCGGGCGGCGCCACGGCAGCCGCCGGGATGCTGCTGGGCGCGCTCGCGCCCACGGTCTGGCTCACCCTGCTCGGCTTCGCGGTCACCGGGCTCGGCCTGGCCAACCTCTTCCCCGTGGCCATCGCCCGGGCCGGCGCGCTGACCGGCCCCAGCGGGGTCGCCGCGGCCTCCACCCTCGGCTACGGCGGCATGCTGCTGGGCCCGCCCACGATCGGCTTCCTCGCCGACTGGCTCTCGCTGCCCGCAGCGCTCACCACGGTCGCGGCACTGGCGGCGGTCGCGGCCGTCGTCGCGTACGCCACGCGAAACGCGGCGCACCCCGGGGTTGGTTGAATTCCGCCAGGTCACCCCGCATGTCGGTGGTGGCTGGCAGAATTCCGCCATGGAGATTGCCGAGCTGATCGACGTCCTGGACCACGAGGGACACCTGATGGCCGACGCCGCGGGCAAGGCGGGCACGGACGCCCGGGTGCCCACCTGCCCCGGGTGGCAGGTCCGGGAGCTGCTGTCGCACACCGGGCGGGTGCACCGGTGGGCGACCCGGTACATCACCGAGGGCCTGACGGAGGGGATGCAGCTGGGTGACGGCCCGGAGCTGGACGGCGCCGAGCTGGTGGCCTGGTTCCGGGAGGGGCATCGCGCGCTGGTCAAGGCGCTCACCGACGCCGATCCGGACCTGGAGTGCCTCGCCTTCCTGCCCGCACCCTCGCCGCTGGCGTTCTGGGCCCGGCGGCAGGCCCATGAGACGGCGATCCACCGGGTCGACGCGGAATCGGCGCTGGGCGCGGACCACTCGCCCTTCGACCCGGCCTTCGCGGCGGACGGGATCGACGAGCTGCTGACCCGCTTCCACGGGCGGGAGCGCAGCCGGGTGCGGATGGCTACCCCGCGCACCCTGCGGCTGCGGGCCACCGACACCGACGACGTCTGGACGGTGCGGCTCTCCGAAGAACCTCCGCACACCACGCGCGGCGCCGAGGGGGACGCGGACTGCGAGCTGACGGGTCCGGTCGGCGAGCTGTACCTCGTGGCGTGGAACCGCCTGCCGTACAGCGCGCTGAGCGGCAAGGGCGACCTGTCGCTCGCGCAGGTGTGGCGGGAGCAGTCGCGGGTGTGAGCGGACATGTGTGGGCGGAGAGAGGACTGATGCCGGATGACGGGGCCCCGTAGCCAGGCCGAGCGGGACGCGCTCACCGTGGAGATTGTGTTCGCCCTGGTCACGGGCGCCTTGCTGGCGGCCGTCCTCTTCGTCGCCGTCGCGAGTCCCGCGCTCTTCGGCGAGCTGGGGCGGGCCGGGGAGGCCGCGTGGCGGACGGCGGCCGCCACCGCGGCCACCGCCGGGTTCGCCTACCGCGTGATGCGGGTGCTGTGGCTGCCCCGTAAGCGGCGGCGCGGATGACCGGGGACCGGCGGTGGCGGTGTGCGGGGCTGCGGTGGTCCCGCGGCTCCGGACCGGTGCTCCTGTGGCGCCACCCGGCCCATGGTGAGCGGACGTCCGCGCTGACGCCGGACCGTCCGCTGGCCTTCACCACCGGGCCCGGGCGCCACTGCACCGGGGTGCGCCGGGGCGCCCGGCACACCCCGTGCCCGGACGACGCCGAGCTGGCGCCGTCCGCCGTCTCGGCCCAGTGCGCGGACTGCGCCCGGCTCGACCGTTCGTACTCGGTCGCCGCCGACACCCGCGGCGACGACCCCCGCCCGTACGACGTCTATCTCGCCTGGTTCGGGCCGGGGTTGGTGAAGGTCGGCATCACGGCGGCCGAGCGGAAGGGCGTACGGCTGCTGGAGCAGGCCGCGCTCTCGTACGCCCTGCTCGGCCGCGGCCCGCTGATGGCCGCGCGCCGCGCGGAGGCCGTGCTGGGCGCCGCGCTCGGCGTCCCGGACCGCTTTCCGTACGCCG